>QNZS01000026.1 GCA_003978465.1 Sulfurimonas sp.
CACTTTATTTTTTGCTTGTGAGTGTTTAAAAGCTCTCACACCCATACTTATACCCTCACCTATCGCTGTGTTTTGACCAGCCATACCTTCACTAAGGTAAGAAAGCATATCCACTACTATCTCTTTTTCATAAGTAATAGGTGAAGCGATGAAGGCGAAGTCTCCATACAGAACTATTCCAACATTGTCACTCTCACGACTAAGTATAAACTTTTTAGCCACTATTTTAGTAAGAGAAAATCGTGAGAGTCTCTCTCCTTGACTAAACTCATCTTCAACATCAAAGCCTGATGCATTCATTGAACCACTTGCATCTATAACTAAGACTATATCTTTTCCGAACCGATTAAGAGGATTTGACTTATCTATGATGATAGGTGAAGCAAGTGCTATACACAGTAGTATAAAAATAAGAATTTTAACTATCCACTCTATTTTCATAAAGCTGCGTTTAACAGGCAAAAACTGTAAATGTACAAAGTAGCGTTGCTTGAGGTACTCTCTACATCTATATAGGCACCAGATGATAGGAATAAGTAAAAGAATGAGGTATGGGTATTCAAAACTATAGTAATTCATTAGTCTTATTTTATCAAAATTAATTCTGTATTATGTAAACATAAAACTTAATTTAACAAATATCACAATTCATGTCCCATAGTCTTGACATCCTTTGTCTATTTGTCTATAATTTCGACCTCTTAACAATAAGAGACTAAGTCTTGTTAGCTCAGCTGGTAGAGCACGTCACTTTTAATGATGTGGCCGATGGTTCGAATCCATCACAGGACACCATAACAACTACAAGAGTGGCCCCGTCGTCTAGCGGTTAGGATCCATGGTTTTCATCCATGTCACAGGAGTTCAATTCTCCTCGGGGTCACCACTTATACAAATATAACTCATAAACAGCATTAAATATTATCTTACACTCTTTTTTATCTTACACTATTTTTTAATTTAGTAAGATTACTACATTTAAGTTTTTAAATCGAGGAAATATATGAATTTTCTTCAAAAAATATACTTATTGTAGATAATGTTAGTACTAACTGACTTTTTTTACATTCATTGATGGAGAAGGAGGGTTACACTAACCTATATCAAGCGAAGAGTGCAGCAGAAGCCTTTAAAATCATTCTTACAGAAATATTTGAGTTACCCTTACTTAATATTATACTACCCGATATAGATGGATTAGAAGCTCGCAAACAGATATGTCAAGAGCTACACCTCGCAGAACTTTCTATTATTATGGTTACTGGTAATACCTGTGATGAAGCACTTAAAAAAATTTAATGTGGTGCTAACGATTAGATGGTAAAACCTATAAATACAACTAATCTAAAGGTTCTAGTGCATAGTATCTCTTCAATTCTTATAAAACATCTTATCTTAAACCAGCACAGACTCTTAGCCGTAAATGTAATAGTACATCTGTGAAGGCAAGCTCTCGTTCCTATTAGTGTAACTATGTTGCATATTTCACTTGAAAATCAGTTAGGTATACTCACTACACAAGACCTAGAAGACAATTGAAACAAGATTATCGGCTATACACAAGATCTTTCAAAAATGTAAGATGAATTTAGAAAATTTCCATAATAAAAACACCTGCATCACTCTTTTACATAAATCGTGTGCTCAATACTAGTTTCCCAATAATACCAAACTTCATACAGATTTACGAGATCAGAAAGGTTTACTCAACTACCCTAATGAACTCATTAAAATCTTAATAAGTATATATAAACTCAGTTGAAGCATTTAAAAATTTACCTACTAATATAAATAAATAATTAAATATTACAACAAAAAGTAATGAGAAATTTTCTTATATTGTACTCGTTGAAAATGCTGGTGGTATCAATGAAAGTTTAATTAGTAAAGTCTTTGAACCTAGTGTAAGTGTAAAAAAGATAGTATTCGACTTGGTCTCGATAATCTATTTGTAACCTTTCAAAATATACGATGATTATACCTAAGTAAAAGAGAATAGTGTGTTGAGAGAATATGTATTAGGCAGTGTTTAGAAGTACCAGAGGGGCAATCTCTTACCATTCTGATACTTCTTCTAAGCTATAACAGAAAGTTCTATGACATAGCTGTTAAATAAGTAATTCCTAATGCTAACATTGCAGCACCAATATATCCTGCACCATAGAGAAATGATGAGATAACTTTAATAACTGGTTGGTATGTCCACTTCACAAGTAAAATTAACCATGAACCAAATAAAGCAGGAAGCCAGCATTGCAGCAGCTCCAAAACTATCTGGTGTCAATACAAAATGAAACATAATTACATCAAAAAACAACATAGCTACAGCATATAGTATCATATAGCCAATAGTGTTAAATTGACCAATACATTCTGAGAGCTTAAGCTCTTCGGTGAAAAGACCTTTCATGTCTGAGAAGTCTGCATTTGTTAATGACTTCTCTTCACAAATAAAAAATATAACTAGCCCAAATACCAAGGCTGATCCCAGTGCAATAAGTAAGATACCCATATCCATAATAAATCCTTCGATGTTAACTTTGAATGAATAATATTGTATCATAAAACCTTATAAAACATTCCTTAAATTTAGTTATTTTTTTTATATTTCAAACATGCTCTAATTTCCTTATTTTTATTAATGTATTCTATAAGAAATAGGTATATTAAAAGTGATTTTCTGTCTTGGTTTTGGAAGTATATTATCTATATTATTTATTGTTTGGATTGCTCCTCTACTTAAGACCGTACTAGTAGAAGAGAGTACTTCTACATTTGATATTTTTGCACTACTTGAGAGGGTAAAACGAATTAAAACTTCTCCTTGTGTACCTCTTTTAATAGCTTGTCTTGGATAATATAAGTTCTCCATGAGTAAGGCTATGATTTTTGCAATATTCTCATCTATGTACTCTTTTTCTGGTGCTACTTTTACCTTGATAACCTTAACTACTTTTGGGCTTATTTCTGCACTCATTTTGGGTCTGACACCGAGTTTCTTTTGAGGAGGAGATTTTTTAACTATTTCTTCACTTACTAGAACATTTTGTTTTATAATAACTTGTTTTTTTACTATTATTTTTTTAATAGGTTCTTGCAGGTGTTTTACTTCAACTTTTTTTACTTTATGCATTTTAACTTGGGTGCTAGTTAGTTTTGGTATTTTATCTGACATCACTGTGAGATTTATGCATAAAAGAGTTTCTTCTTTTTGCTTTTTGTCTTCTGGTATTAGCTGCTTATATGAAAAGAACAGTGCTGTAAAAATAACAATATGAATAAAAATAGAAAATAGAAAATAGTTTGAGTGCCTAATCATAAAAGAATATTATCAAAATAAGTGTTATAAAAGTGTTAAGTTATTATAGATATAAAAAATTGCATATGCATATGCAAAAGCATACGCAGATAAAAAGGTATAAACTAGATTGCTTCGCTATCTTCTTCACCTGTACGAATACGGATGATTTTTTCGATATCACTTACAAAGATTTTACCATCACCAATTTTTCCCGTACGAGCAACTTCAACAATAGTATCTGTAGTTTTTTCTACCATATCTTCAGAAACTATCATTTCCATTTTAATTTTTGGTAAGAAATCTACAACATATTCAGCGCCACGATATAATTCTGAATGACCTTTTTGAGAACCGTAACCCTTAACTTCACTTACAGTCATTCCAGTGATTCCGATTTCAGCTAATGCATCTTTTACATCTTCTAATTTAAACGGTTTAATTATTGCTTCAATTTTTTTCATTTTTGATCCTTAAAAATTATTTTATATACACTCACTCTATTAAAAGTTAGTGTATTTTTCGCCGTGAACTGATTCATTAAGACCAATAGTCTCGCTCTCTTCATCTACACGAGACCCACCAGTTAATGCAGTAGCAATATAATAAACTACAACAGTACCAATTAATGTAAATAGACCAACAACTATAACTGATTCAACTTGAACCAGGAATTGACCTATTCTGTCTCCAGACTCTTTTAGCGGTCCGTCCCATAGTAAATCGTTATCTTTTACAGCCAAAAATGCAGTTGCAAGAGCACCAAATAAACCAGCTAAGAAATGGATACCAAAAGCATCTAAAGAATCATCATAACCAAGTTTCTTCTTAAGTACAGTAACACCCCAAAAAGCAAATAACGAGCCACTAGCACCTAAGATAATAGCACCAGAAGCATCAACGAAACCAGCAGCAGGAGTAATAGCAACTAGACCGGCAACAGCACCCGAAGCAAGACCTAAAAGAGTTGGTTTTTTGTAAATCACCCACTCAGCAAGCATCCATGTTATTGCAGCGACTGCAGTGGCAAGAGTAGTAGTTAAGAAAGCTAAACCAGCGATTGCATTTGCACCAAATGCAGAACCACCGTTAAATCCATACCAACCAAACCATAGTATAGCAGCACCTAAAGCAGTAAGCATAACACTTGCAGGTTTCATTGCAGTTTTAGGGTAACCAACACGTTTACCAACTAAAATACCAAGAACTAAACCAGCTAAACCACCATTCATATGAACAACAGTACCACCAGCGAAGTCTAAAGCACCAGCGTCAAAAAGGTAAGCACCCTCTCCACCCCACACCATATGTGTAATTGGAGCATAAACTACGAGTCCCCAAAGAGCAACGAACACTAACCATGTAGAAAACTGAATACGTTCAATAACTGAACCAGAAGCAATTGCAACAGTAATAGCAGCAAATGTACCTTGAAACACAACAAATACATAAGTTGGGTATGTACCACTAAGGTCATTCCAAGCAATACCACTTAACATTACATGTCCAAATCCACCTATTACCTTTTGAACTGTAGCCGACTCAGCTGTTCCAAATGCGATTGAGTAACCTGCAATAATCCATACCACAAATGCTACCACAAATGATCCAAAAACCATAGCATATGTATTTAATACATTTTTACTTCTTGTCATACCACCATAGAATAGCGCAAGACCAGCTGGTGTCATAAGTAATACTAATGCAGTAGACATCATCATCCATGCAGTATCCCCCGTATCTAGTGTAGCTTCAGCAAATGTTAAAGATGGTAAAGTAAGTGCTAATACTACAAGCCATTTCTTCATGTGAATCCTTTTTTATAATTTTGAATTAAGTATGACATAAAATCTTTCATTATTATTTTTTATATTGCTTAATTTTTAATCACTTTTTTAGCTATACAATAATTAAAATATTTCAGAGTAAATATATATATCCTTAAGATATTTTTAGATATTATAATCAAAATTATTCTTAAATCTAATAGGGTGTATTAATGAGCGACTTGCTAAATAATGACGATATACAACAGATAAATATAGAAACAACTCTTCAAAACTCTTACCTTGACTACTCAATGAGTGTTATTGTAGGACGTGCCTTACCAGATGTAAGAGATGGACTAAAGCCTGTACATAGACGTATACTATATGCGATGGATAAGCTCAACCTTTCTCATGGTGCAAAGTTTAAAAAATCAGCACGTATCGTTGGTGACGTGATTGGTCAGTACCATCCGCACGGTGATAACTCTGTTTATGATGCTCTTGTTCGTATGGCTCAAGATTTCTCAATGAGAATGGAACTTGTAGATGGTCAAGGAAACTTTGGTTCTGTAGATGGTGACTCTGCCGCAGCTATGAGATATACCGAGGCACGCATGACAAAGTATGCTGGTGAACTTCTTAAAGATTTAGAAAAAAATACAGTTAATATGACGGATAACTACGATGGCACAACAAAAGAGCCAGATGTAATGCCTACTCGTGTTCCAAACCTCCTTATAAATGGTTCGTCAGGAATTGCAGTTGGTATGGCGACAAATATTCCTCCTCACAACCCTACTGAGATTATGAATGCCCTCAAAGCACTTCTTGCAAACCCCAATATAACACTTCTAGAAGTTATGGAACATGTAAAAGCTCCTGACTTTCCAACTGGTGGAATTATCTTTGGTAAAAAAGGTATCACTGAAGCTTATGAATCTGGTCGTGGACGTATAAAAGTTCGTGCAAAGACTCACATCGAGCAGACTGCTAAAAAAGAAATTATTGTTATAGATGAGCTTCCTTACCAAGTAAATAAGTCTCGTCTTATTGAAAACATTGCAAACTTAGTTAAAGACAAAATGATAGAGGGTGTTTCACTTATCCGTGATGAGTCTGACCGTGATGGTATGCGTGTAGTTATTGAGCTTAAACGCGATGCAATGAGTGAAATTGTTCTTAACAATCTTTTTAAACAGACTAGCATGCAAACTACTTTTGGTATTATCATGTTATCTATCTTAAACCAAGAACCTCGTATTTTTGGAATTATTGAGATACTCAAGCAGTTTATTAATCACCGTAAAACTGTAATCATTCGTCGTACTATTTTTGATCTTGAAAAAGCAAAAGCTCGTGCACATATCTTAGAGGGTCTGGTTAAAGCTATTGATATCATTGATGAAGTTATCCGTGTTATTCGTGCTTCATCAAATGAAGAAGAGGCAAAAGAAAACTTAGTAACTGAGTTTGATTTCTCAGATATTCAAGCAGCAAGCATTGTTGCTATGAGACTTGGGCGCTTAACTGGTCTTGAGATAGATAAAATTGAGAATGAATTAGGCGAACTTAAAAAACTCATTGAGTACCTTGAGTCTATCCTTAAAAGTGAAGATGTACTTAATAGTATCATCTCTGAAGAATTTGATGAAGTATCTGCAACATATACTGAAGGGCGCCGTACTGATGTTGAAGATGATTATGATGACATCGATATCGAAGACCTTATTCCAAATGAGCCAATGGTAGTAACTATTACTCACCGTGGGTACATCAAACGTGTACCTCTTGCGTTATATGAAAAACAAAAACGTGGTGGTAAGGGTAAAACAGCTGTAACTACATACGAAGATGACTTTATAGAAAACTTCTTTACATGTAACACTCACGATACCCTACTCTTTGTAACTGACCGTGGTCAACTTCACTGGTTAAAAGTATATCGTATTCCTGAAGGTAGCCGTATCGCTAAGGGTAAGGCAGTTGTAAACCTAATCAATCTTGTAGCTAATGAGAAAATTCAGTCTATCATTCCTACAACTGACTTTAATGAAACTAAAGGTCTTGTTTTCTTCACACAAAAAGGTGTTGTAAAACGTACTAACTTAAGCGAATTCTCTAACATTAGAAGTAATGGTGTTCGTGCTATTGTTCTTGATGATGATGATGCTCTTATCACTGCTAAAATTGCAAACCAAGATATCAAGTACCTTTTCATTGTTACTAAATTTGCACAGTGTATCAAGTTTGAGATAGAAAAAACTCGTGAACAAGGTCGTTCAACTCGTGGTGTCCGTGGTATTAAGTTCAAACATGAGGGTGATGAAGTAGTTGATGCTAACATCATTACAATGGATTCACAAGAGATTCTTATGATCGCTGAAAAAGGTATCGGTAAACGTACTGATGCTGGTGAATATAGACTTACTAAC
Organism: Sulfurimonas sp.; assembly: GCA_003978465.1. Lineage (GTDB taxonomy): Bacteria > Campylobacterota > Campylobacteria > Campylobacterales > Sulfurimonadaceae > Sulfurimonas. Next base: position 7,500 of record QNZS01000026.1, read on the forward strand.
CGTGGTGGTTCTGGTGTTATTGCTATGAAAATGACGACTAAAACTGGTAAAAATATCATAGGTTGTCTTATGGTTGATGAAGCTATGGACATGATGGCACTTACAAAAAGTGGTAAAATGATTCGTGTAGATATGCAAACTATCTCAAAATCAAGTAGAAATACATCTGGAGTTTATATCCTTAAAGGTGATGATGTTGCATCAATCTCACGTTGTCCAAAAGAAGAAAAAAATGAAAATGAAAATGAAACTGAAGAAGGCTCTGATACACTAATAGTGGAATAGTATTTGCTACATCTCTTTCAAATAAACAATGGGTGCTGCAATGCATCCATAAAGGATATTGTATGAAATATTTATTAATCTTAGTAACGATTCTTAGTGCTGTAACTTTAAGTGCACAGTATGTAGCAGTAAATGCACCTGCACCAGTTATGGCAGTTGATAGTAATATGAAATCAGAACAAAATGTACTTGAAGCAGAAGAGAAAATGCTTATAAGTGTAGTTGGTCAAGGTGTAGCTCCTATGAATACATCTTCACCAGCACAAGCATATGCCCTTGCTAAACGTGCAGCTGTAGCAGATGCATACAGGCTTATTGCAGAAAAAGTAAAAGGTGTTCGTATTGATGGGCAAGACCTTATCAAAAACATGATGGTCAAACATTCAACTATCCGTACTTCAGTTGCTGCTATGGTTAGAAATGCAAATATTGTTGAAACTACATTTAAAGAAGGGCTTTGTGAAGTAGAGATGGAGATTTTAATATTTCACGCTCAGTTCAAGTAAGTTTTCTTCTCCTTCTTCTTTCACTTGTAGCTAATGCAGGTGAATACTTCATCTCATATAGATACCTTGTTAAAGATGCTACTCTTTATAATGAAACACTAAAGATTTCACATGCTATGCAAAAATGTGATGGTACAGCTTACAATCCTATCATATTTGAAACAAGAAATGATAAAAATCTTAAAAAAATCCTCTTTAATAATAAAGAAGAATTTATAAACTACATACATAAATTAGGCCTAATAATAGAGCATAAAGATAGTACAATAAACTTTGTATACACCTCTACAACTATTCTCACACTTAAAACAAAATGCTTCAAAGTCGACTTTAATGATAATTTTGTTAGAATTTCACCATTAAAATAGGCGTTAGATAGGACATCAATTGAAAATTGCAATCGTTGAAGATGATATAAATATGAGAAAATCTCTTGAAATCGCTATGAGTGATTATAAAGAGTTTGAAGTTCAAACATTTAAACATGCGAAAGATGCACTCAAAGGTCTTGATAATAGCTTTGATTTAGTTATCACTGATATAAATATGCCTGGTATGGATGGCATAGAGTTAGTCAAAGAGTTAAAAGGTCGTTATGAAGTTATAATTATGACGGGTAATGCGACACTTTCAAAGGCAATAGACTCTATCCATCTTGGTGTAAAAGACTTTTTACTCAAACCTTTTGATGTTGATGCACTGATCGGTGCGATTAAACGTGAGAGTAAGGTTCAAATAGTTCAAAAGACAGCACCTAAAACTAAAAAAACTACAAGTGGATTTTTAGGTAAAAGTGATGCTCTAGCAAAAGTACTAAACATTGCTGATAAAGCATGTAAAACTGATGCGAGTATTTTACTTTTAGGTCAGAGTGGTGTTGGTAAAGAAGTTTTCGCTTCATACATTCACAAGAACTCACCTAGAGCTAAAAAACCATTCATTGCTATAAATATGGCTGCTATTCCAGACAACCTTATAGAGAGTGAGCTTTTTGGCTTTGAAAAAGGTGCTTTTACAGATGCAAGTGAAGCAAAAGCGGGTCAGTTTGAGTTAGCGAATGGCGGTACTCTTTTTCTTGATGAGATAGGGGAGATGCCTTATGGTGTTCAAGCTAAACTGCTTCGTGCCCTACAAGAAAAAGAAGTACGCCGTTTAGGTGCATTAAAGAGTATAAAAATAGATATAAGAGTTGTATCTGCTACAAATGCAAACCTAGATGAGAAGATAAAAGACGGAGCCTTTAGAGAGGATTTATATTACCGTTTAAATACTATACCTCTTTATATCCCTCCACTCAAAGAGAGAAAAGATGAGATACTTCAAATTGCAGAAGCAACTTGTAAAAGTAACTGCGAAAAATATGGCTTTAAATTAAAGAGTTTTTCAAATGAGGCCAAGAGTGAACTACTGGACTACAATTGGCCGGGGAACATTAGAGAACTTATCTCTGTAGTTGAACGCTCTGTAATTTTAAGTGAAACATTAGAGATACAAAGAGATGAACTCTTTTTGAATGTTAGAAAATAAATAATAAATATAAAGAGAGTAATTATGAATCAAAAAAAATATAATGTAGCGATAGTTGGAGCCAATGGAGCAGTTGGAGAAGAAATACTCAATGTCTTAGCTGAGATAGACTTTCCCCTAGAGAGACTTATCCCTTTAGCAAGTTCAAGAAGTGTTGGTAAAAGTGTAGAGTATAATGGTGAATCTTTACCTATTATCGAACTTACTCATGATGTATTTACTGAGTACGGTATTGAGATAGCTCTTTTTTCTGCCGGTGGATCTGTCAGTGCTGAATTTGCTCCATCTGCTGTAAAAGCAGGGGCGGTAGTTATTGATAATACTTCTCATTTTAGAATGGATAAAAACACACCTTTAGTTGTCCCTGAAGTAAACCCACAAGATATAAAGAAGTGGAGACAGACAGGTATCATCGCAAACCCTAACTGTTCTACTATTCAAATGGTACAAACACTTAAACCTCTTGATGAAGCATACGATCTTCTTCGTGTTGATGTGAGTACTTACCAAGCAACTTCTGGTGCTGGAAAAACTGCTATGGAAGAGTTAGTCAAGCAAATGCAAGCATTCTTTGCTTTTACTTTAGGTGATGCTGAACATAAAGTTTTTAACCAACAAATCGCTCTAAATGTTATTCCTCAAATTGATGTATTTACTGACAATGGTTACACAAAAGAAGAGATGAAAATGCTAAATGAAACTGTTAAAATTATGAACAAAGATATAGCACTTTCTGCAACTTGTGTTCGTGTTCCTACTCTTCGTGGTCATGCTGAATCACTGACTTTAACTTTTGACTCTGAAGTAAATGCGAATGAGGCTAGAGAGATTTTATCTCGTGCTCCTAATCTTGTTATACTCGATAAACCAGATGAAGCACTCTACCCAATGCCTGCTACTTGTGTAGATAAAAATGAGACTTTTGTTGGTCGTATACGTCGTGATGTATATTCAAAAAACATGTTACACCTTTTTGTAGTAGCTGACAACCTTAGAGTTGGTGCTGCAACAAATGCAGTACGCATAGCCCAAAAATGGATAGAGTTCCAAGAAGAGGAAATTTAAATAATGGAAAAAATATTTGTAGATGCATGTTTTGGCAAAGAGACAGCATACACACCCGTATGGATGATGAGACAAGCTGGTCGTTATCTTCCAGAGTATATGAAAGTGCGTGCAGTGGCTGGAGACTTTCTGAACCTTTGTCACGACCCTAAGGCTGCTGCTTCTGTTACTATTCAACCCCTTGATATTGTAGGTGTTGATGCAGCTATTCTTTTTACAGATATTTTAGTTATTCCTGATGAGATGGGAATGAACTTATCTTTTGTTAAGGGTGAAGGGCCTCGCTTTTCAGATCCTATTAAAACACAGACTGACTTAGATAGACTTATCGGTGGAGACGAAGCTGCAAGCAAACTTACTTATGTTTTTGATACAATTAAGCTCCTTCGTAAAGAGCTTGACGAACGCAGTGACAATATCGCACTTATTGGTTTTGCCGGTGCACCTTGGACTCTTGCTACTTACATGATAGAGGGGCAAGGGACAAAAACTTATAATATCTGTAAAAAGATGATGTATTCTAACCCTGAACTTTTACATAATATTTTAAGAGAAGTAACAGAAGTTTTAAAACTTTACTTAGAGAAACAAATTCAAGCAGGAGTAGATGTTGTTCAAATATTTGATTCATGGGCAGCTGCTATTGAAGTTGATAACTATGATGAGTTTTCTTGGAGTTATATGGTTGAGATCGCTGAATACATTAAAGTAAAGTACCCCCATATTCCAATTATCATGTTTCCAAAAGGTATCCCTGCATTTTATGACAAGGTATATGGAAATTTTGATGTATTTGGTGTTGATTGGGCTACTCCGATGGAGTATGCTAAAGAGAAACTCGGAGACAAGTATGTGCTTCAAGGAAATATGGAGCCATGCCGTCTTTACTCACAAGAGAAAACAACTGAGTCAGTTAAAAAAATTCATTCAGTTATGAATGGTAAACGTCATATCTTTAACCTCGGTCACGGAATACTTCCCGATGTACCAGTAGAGAATGCTAAGCACTTTGTGGCAGAGTGCCAACGTGTTAGTGGTAAAAAATAATATAATATTCGGACCTATTAACTCACGCCGTTTTGGTATGAGTTTAGGTATCGACCTCTCCCCTATGCTTAAACAGTGTAACTTCGACTGCCTTTACTGTGAACTTGCTCCCGCTCTGACTATGGATAAGCAGTCACATACTATAACAGTAAATGAAATTATATATGAGCTTAAAAAACACCTTAACACCTCTATCGATGTCATTACACTCACTGCAAATGGGGAACCAACTCTATACCCACAGATGAGTGAACTTATAGATGCTATTGACAAGGTTAAAGGTAATACTGAGACACTCATACTTACAAACAGTGCTACTCTTGTTGATAAGAATGTTTATAACTCTTTACTCAAACTAGACCAAGTAAAACTTTCACTTGATGCTATAAGTCCGGATATTTTTAAAAAAATAGATAGACCTCATGAGAGTATAAAAGTAGCAGAGATTGTAGAAAGAGTTACTGCGTTTAGTAAAGAGTACAAGGGAAAACTTTTTATTGAGATTCTTTTTGTACATGAGTTAAATAATACAAAAGAAGAGATACAAAAACTTAACAATGTTTTACTAAATATTAATGCTCTGAGAATTGACCTTGGGACAATTGATAGACCTCCTGCATATCCTGTTGTCGGTATTAGCTACAAAGAGCTTCATGAAATAAGTATGGTGTTTGATAGCTCCCTACCTATACATATAGCCTCTCGTATTCATGCTGAACCTAACAATGCTCCTTATACAACAGAAGAGATACTCAATACTCTTAATAAACGTCCTCTAACACAGGATGATATAAATCTCCTACTTGATGAAGAGAGTAAAATAAGGCTTCAAGACCTTATAAAGACAAAAGAAGTGAGTATAAAAAATGTTGTTAATTTAGAGTTCTTAGTACCGAGTGAAAATTTAAAAAGAAAGAGAATAAAATGAAATACCAAAACCTAGAACTAGAAAATGTGTTTATCCCCGCTAAAGTGCCTTCAAAAAAATTAATGATTATTTTACATGGTAGAGGAGACTCTTCTGAGGGCTTTTTAGGCTTCCCTCCATTTTTAGCACTTGATGATATGAACTACATACTTTTTGATGCACCTTTTGAATACTTCACCGGCCACTCATGGTATCAACTCCCTCCTGAGCAACTCCCAGGTATAGAGTACTCATCAAAACTTCTCACAAAAGACTTAGACACTCTTTTTGAGAGTGACTTTAATGCCAATGAGAGTTTTCTTTTTGGTTTTTCTCAAGGTTCACTACTTACATTTGAGTTTGGAGCGAGATACCATAAAGTTCTTGCGGGTTATATCGCTATCAGTGGTTACATTTATGATGTTCCTACACTGCTAGAAGAGATGAACCCAGATGTAAACGCGAAGAATTGGTTATGTACTCACGGAACTAGCGATCCAGTTTTATCATATGAGACATCTAAAGAGCAGGTTGAACAACTTCAAGATGGTGGTTTTGACATAGAGTTTGTTACTTATGACAAAGACCATAGTATTGATAGGGATGAGTTAAGTATGATATCAGAGTGGATTAAAAAGAGAAAGTAACTCACTGTTAAACATACACTTAATTTTTAAGTGTATGTCTTCATTTTATATATATATCCCACTTTTAGAGCTACAACATCATATATAGTATTTTTATCTATTTAAGTTTGTATATCTACAAATAAATTTTAAATCAATCTTTAGTTAAAATATGAATAAAATAAAATTAATTGTCTAAAGTAGATGCAGTATCTAAAACCTGAAAATAAAGCTATAAACTACAACGATGAAACTGTATGACTTACACAAAAGCTTGTTTCTAAACTCTTTGATATGTCCGTAGCTACTGTAAATAAACATCTAAAAAATATCTTTAAAACAAATGGATTACAAGAAAATTCAGTTATTAGGAAATTTCTAATAACTGCTAGTGATGGTAAAAATTATAATACTCAATATTATAATTTAGATGCTATTACTCCTCTAGGATATAGAATAAACTCCAACAAAGCCACAGAGTTTAGACGATGGGCAACACAGGTCTTAACTCACTTTCCTATGTACTTGATAATGATAGCCTAAACAACCCAAGCTTCATTCTCAAAAATAATTTCATCATCTAGTTTCACTGTAGTGATATCGACAAACACATCTATATGAAACTTCCCCTCACCTCTTTTGATGCCAGGTTTAGCATACATTCCATGTTTACGACCAAGGGAGAGGTGAACACCATTCATTCTCTCATAAGTTCCAGTATCACTTACTATCCGTGTTTTACTAAACGCACGGTTGAGACCAAAGCCTAGTTCTCTTACTTGTATACTTCCCTCACCCTCACGGATGAGATTAAGAACTTCATCAAACGCAGGTGTTGTGTTCTCAGTTGCTACCACCTTGCCTTTTTCTATGATAAGGATTGCTGAAGTGTCTGGTTTATTAGTTCTATAAGTAGTATTACTAAAGACCGATATTTTCACCCTACCATGCAAAGCCTCTAAGTCTTTTCCTTCTGTAAACACTTCACCTATAGGAAACTGTCCACCAGTATTTACCATTTGAGAATAATCCCCGATGTTAAGTTTCGTACTCTCAAATGCGCAGTCATAGTAAAGATACTCACCCTCACTCTCAATCACAGCACCATTAGCATTATCTATTTTTTCTTTAAGTGCATACCCAACACCTCGATAGTACTCTTTATCATAGAGTAAAGAATCTATATAAGCAGGAATCTCCTTCTCACTCATACGACTTACATGAGGATGTTCTATGACTTTTATCTTGCGTTTAAAGAGTTCTACTCGAATTCTAAAAGCATTTAAACGGAAGTTCGTAGACTGTATAAGAGCAACAAGGTCTGACTCTTCTAAGGCTGTAAGTATTTTTAAAATTTCTTCTGGTGGTGTTGTATCAAAGTCGATGAAAGTAGCTTGTGGAAGTGCAGCTTTATAAGCGTTATATAAAATATTAGAGAGACTAGAGTTTGTATCATATACAACTACTGCGTTTTGATTGTTCTTATGTTCAAAAACATCTTCAACTATACTACTTATATTTTTGTGTGCATTTGTGTTTATACTATCATCTATGTTCATGGCTAGAATAATACTATATTATTAATGAAAAGATGAATTATTGTAAGTATAATACAAAATATATATAGAAGGAAGAATGATGTCATCAAGTAACTTAGTTTCAGTACTAGTAAAAAAAACTTCACTCAAATATGAACAAATACAAAATATATTAAAACTCTTAGATGAGGGTTCAACTATTCCTTTTATCGCGAGATACCGTAAAGAGATGACAGGTGGAGCTGACGATGAAGTACTTCGTAAGTTTGAAACACTATACATAAGTTCTAAAAAACTACTAGAGCGAAAAGAAGAGGTCTCTCGTTTGATAGGAGAAAGAGCTACTTTAACGGAAAGTATAAAAAGAAGTATAGATGAGGCTGATGATCTTAGGACTTTAGATAGTATCTACAGACCCTACAAAGAGAAAAAGTCCTCTCGGGCGACTGTTGCCATGGCAAAAGGTCTGAGCTCTTTAGCGAATATCCTACAAAGTGCAAGACTTTCAAAAAACGACTTCATGAAGGAAGCTAAAAGGTTTGTAAAAAAAGATGTGACTTCTGTTGATGAAGCAGTCAAAGGTGCGCAAGATATACTCGCTGAGAGATATGCTGAACAAGTAAAAGAAAGAGAAGCTATACGAAACTCAATGTTGCAGTATGGTTTGATAGAGACAAAAAAAACAAAAACTTTTAATGAGTCTGGTGTTTACAAAAACCTAGCTCCCAGTTCTCAAAAAGTAGCCTATATCCCTTCTCATAGATACCTTGCCATCATGAGGGGTACAAAAGAAAAAGAGTTGTCTGTAAAGATAAGTGTAGATACAGAGCGAATCTTAAAAAATATCAAACACTATAAAATCCCTAAAGATGCTTTTAGTTCAAAAGACTTACTATTTTTAGCTTACAAAGATGGACTTAAACGCTTACTCCTTCCTTCTATTGAGAGAGAAGTACAAAACGAACTCAAAGAAAAAGCTGACATCGCTGCTATCTCTGTTTTTGGAAAAAACCTTTCACAACTTCTCATGACTCCACCTGTGACTAAGATGGTACTTTTAGGTGTAGACCCAGCGTTTGTGAGTGGCTGTAAACTTGCTGTCATAGATGAAAATGGAAACTATTTAGAATCTGCAGTCATTTACCCAACACAACCAAGAAACGACTATGAAAACTCTAAAGCTGTCATTTTAAAACTCTCTAAGAAGTATAAGATAAGTGGTATAGCCATAGGAAATGGTACTGGTTCAAGAGAGACACAAGAGTTTTTTGCAAAAATAAATATACAAGAGAAGACTAACCTCAAATATACAGTAGTCTCAGAAGCAGGAGCATCAGTTTACTCAGCTTCGAAGCTTGCACAAGATGAGTACCCTAACTTGGATGTAACTATAAGAGGTGCTATCTCAATAGCCCAAAGACTCCGTGACCCTATGGCAACACTTGTAAAAATAGACCCTAAATCTTTAGGAATCGGACAGTACCAACACGATGTAGACCAAAAACTCCTGCAAAAAAGACTCGATGATGTAACTAGTGACCTTGTAAACAGAGTAGGAGTAGATATCAATTCGGCCTCAGCATCCCTTCTTTCTCATGTAGCAGGTATTGGTGCGAAAATTTCAAAAAATATCATAACTTACAGAGATGAAAATGGAAATTTTACTAGTAAAAATGGGCTCTTAAAAGTAAAAGGTTTAGGGGAAAAAGCATACGAGCAAGCAGCAGGATTTATACGTATAAAAGATACAAAAAATATCTTTGATAATAGCGGTATCCACCCTGAGAGTTATGAGATAGCAAAAAAGTTAGTAAAACTAGACTTAGATACTTTAAATATCAAAGAGACTGCTCAAGTTTTGGGAACTGGTGAAGCTACTCTTAGAGACATCATAAAAGAGTTACAAAAACCAGGATTTGACCCTAGAGAAGACCTGCCTATCATCCCTTTTAAAGAAGGACTTACCGATATAAAAATGCTTAAAGAGGGTAGTTTTGTTTCAGGAGTGGTGAGAAATATAACTGATTTTGGTGCATTTGTGGATATTGGGCTTAAAAATGATGGCATGATTCATATCTCTAAAATGAGTGTAAAAAGAATCAAGCATCCACTAGAAGTACTTTCACTCAACCAATACCTTCCCCAAATTGAAGTAGTCTCAATTGAGAAAGACAAAGTTGGACTTAGTCTAAACTAAAATCTACAACTATTTTTTTGCCAAAACCTAAAGAGTTATCAGTCAGTTTAAAGTGTTTCACTTTTATCTGCCATAGTTTAGGGTTTAGTTCTTTTGCATATGGAAAATCTTTCAAATAGAGTTCTTCTAGTTCTTTATCTACTAAAGAAATGAACTCACCACTAAACTGTAAACCTTGTATCTCAGCTACATTCTTTGTCTCAAGTAAAATATTGCCTGCTATGTTTTTGTTTAAAAGAATATTTTGTATATGGAAGGTTTTCTCACTACTTGCAACTATAAAACTTTTTGTATTTGTGTCATATGAAAAAAAAAGAGAACAGACACTTAACTCATCTGGGGTAGATGTAGCTAGACTCATAACATGGTGTAAACCTATAAAGTACTCAATTCTCTCTAAATCAGTCAAAACTAGAATCTATCTAAAAACTGGTTCATACTTGCTGCACTTGTAATTGAGCATTTATTTAACATCATTATAGCTGTATCATCATTTTTTAAAGTATCAAAAAGCTCATCAGGATTATGCATGTTATAGTAACTTTTCATAAATTCTATAAGTCTTTCAAAACTATCACTTCGTATACTCATTTTTTTATGTTCTTTATATTCATCCAACTCAATTCTAGTCAAATTAATATCCTTATTTTAATAATAGCTATTTTAGCGAAAGTGCTTTGTCTAACTTCTTAATAATCTCTAATATTTTCTCTTGCGATACGGCAAAATTCAAACGCATATAACCTAAACCCTCTTTACCAAAGCTAATTCCTGCATTTAATCCAAGTTTAGCATCTTGGATAAAAAATTCTCTGAGTTTTTTATCCCTAAGACCTAAACCACTACAATCAAGCCATGCAAGATAAGTCCCTTCAATAGGCGTAATCTTTAAAAGTTTTGGATATTTTTGACAAAGAGTACGAAGCATTTCATAGTTTTTATAAAGATGTACTTTCAGGTCTTCTAACCACTCTTTTCCATCTGTATAAGCTGCTTCGTAAGCAACATGAGAAAGGACAGAACCTTGTGCAAAATGTACTTTTTTATATGCTTTTTTAAATCTCTCTCTTAAATCTTCATCTTGAATGATTACACTACTCATAGCAAAACCAGCCATATTAAATGTTTTTCCAACACCTATAGCTGTTAGTGTAATTTTTTTAGCCGCCTCACTTAATGTAGTAAAAACTGTATGCTTGTTTGGGGTGTACACAAGGTCAGAATGAATCTCATCTGCGAACACCACTATATTATGCTCGACACAAACATCTAAAATAGCTTCAAGTTCTTTTTTTTTCCATACACGTCCAACAGGGTTATGAGGAGAACAGAGTAGGAGAAGTTTAGTATTAGGTTTTATTTTTGATTTTAGATCTTCTATATCAAAAGTATACAGACCATCACTATTTACTTTGAGGGGATTTTTTATAAGGGAGCGGTTTAGTCCATTTACAGAGTGAAAAAAAGGAGAGTACACAGGTGTTTGCACAATTACACCCTCGCCTTCTTCACTAAAAGCTTCAATAGCTACAGCCATAGATGCAACTACAGAATGAGAGTAAAACATATCTTCAAGTTCAAACTCAAAGTTATGCTCTTGCTTCATCCAAGTACGTTGTGCATTAAAAGCACTAGTTGGTACCTCTTCATAACCAACTATTGGATGCTCTAAGCGTTTTTTCACTGCATTTAATACAAAATCAGGTGTGTCTATATCCATATCGGCAACCCAAACGGGTAAAACATCGTCTGTACCAAAAAGTTCTTCTCGTAAAGTGTACTTCTCTGCGTTTGTATCTTTTCTACAAGCACTTACAGAGAAATCATAAGACACTACTTTTTCTTCCAAACACTTACTTCAGAGATAGTATGTTGGTACTTTCTCGCTGTCTCTTTGATAACAAACTCTAAGTCTTGAGTATGGATAAGCTCAAACTTTTCACCTAAAACTTTTTCTAATGAATCAATAGTTTTAACCTCTTCTCCTGCCTCATTAGTAAATCCACCTAACCAGAACTCTTTTGCAGTAGAGCTTTCTTGCCATGTGTATGGAGAAGTGATAACTAAGATACCATCTTCGTTAAGTCTCTCATTTATAGTCTCTAAAAATAACATAGGATTATAAAGTCTATCGATTAAGTTTGTAGCCATGATCAAATCATAACCTGTAAAGTTTGCTTTTAAGTTACAAGCATCACCCTGCCAAAAAGAGACTTTATCTTTTAAGTTCTCATAACCTAAGTCTTCTATTGTGATCTTTTTTTGTACGGCTATTTCACCCTCTTCTTTAGTACTAAACGCAAGATAACCATCATCTTTTAGTTTAGCTCCAGCCTGAACAAAACGTACAGAGAAGTCGATACCCTCAACATGGTCAAACTCACGAGCAAGCTCGTATGTTGCTCGTCCAGTTGCACAACCTAAATCTAATGCTTTTGTATTGTTTACTGCAAATGCGCTTGCTACTCTTGCTGTACTTTGTGCAAAATTTTCTACTCCAAAATGTGAAGCTCCATATTGAAACTCACAGTACTGTGAAACTAACTCATCGCTCTCATATATATCTGACAATTCTTCTTCCTTTTTTTGACTTATAACATATCTAAAACCTGCATTTTGATAAAAATGCTTTCTAAATGCATAACGTGAATGTTTTGTGATAAGATTACCACTACTTGCCCATGACGAACCGAGTATCAGAGCATGTTTTTCATCAAATGTTGGCACAGAAAAATCATCATATGCCTCATGAACTACAAAACCCTCAAATGCTCTGATAGGTGTACGGCTCCACTGCCATACATTACCAACTACATCATAAATACCGTTAAAATTAAACTCATTTACAGGACAAGATGAGGCATAATGATAAAAATCAAGATTAGCTCTACTCTCATGAAATGCTGGTATATCTTTTAAGAGAGCCTGCTCATAAATAGCTCTATACTCTACTTCACTTGGCAACTGATAAGTAAAACCATCTTTTTGACTTTTGTAACGACAAAATGCTTCTGCTTCGAGTGCATTTACATCTACTGGCCAATCTTGGGGCATATCAATAATACTACTTAATGTTCTATATTTATAGTCATTTTTCTCTTTGATCCAAAATGATGGATGTAGGGCTTTAGAGTTTTTTAAAAACTCTTTACCCTCATCATCCCAGAATTCTACTGTCTCATATCCAGCATCTTTAACGAATGAGAGGAACTCACCATTACTTACAAGATATTTAGCAGCCTTAAAACTCTCAACATTCTCTTCATAAATACCATACTCATTATCCCAACTATAGATAGGATGTGAGTTATTGACTCCGAGTTGTATATCTACTGTGTTTATATCTATCATCTCATTCTCGGGTGCATGGTTACTATGCTCACACACTTTAAACTCTTCTACATCTTTTACCAACTCTATTGGCATTTGACGGTGAAGAACTAAAGAAGTCTCAAGATGAATCCTCTCATGCTCTATCCCCATAAGGATAACCCACAAAGGAGACTCTTTTGTAATAGGCAAAGTAAGTGGTAAGTCTTCTATAAGTGTGTTGATTAAACTACGTACTTTTTGTCTATACTCACGAACCGCGTCTACTTTTGGCCAGTTGTATTTACTACCATCCATCTCATCCCAAGACATTTCATCTACACCAACAGCAAAAACTGACTCATAGTCTGCATTTATTCGTTCTGTTATTATCTTCATACTCATAAGTTTATTTATAAAAAATGTAGCAGTATGCCCAAAATAAAATATCATTGGATGACGTGTTATTTCAGATTTTTCATAAAAAGCTGTATCGTCTTTTAAAATTGTAAAAACTTTCTCGAACAAGTCAGATGTATTATTAAAATACTCTTTTATTTCCAAGCGCTTGGTAGTTACACTTTCACCATCTAGTGAAACAGTATATTTACTTAGTTTACTCAAATATCTACCTTTTAGTTTGATATAATGATTATATGCAAATTATTCAAAGTAACTTATTAAAACAATTTTCAAAACTCTTACAGGGTTTTACAACTAAGAATAATGGTAACATCGCTTTTCATGTTAATAATGACAAATATAAAGTTATTTTAAACCATAAAACTTTAGCTAAAGAGTTAAAATATGATGTAGACACTTTAATTCATATGAAACAAGTCCATTTAACTAAAATAAAAATTATTGATAAAAACGATACATTCTTGACTCCTCCAACTTGTGATGCACTCATTACTGACAAAAAAAACATTCCCCTTATGGTTATGGTTGCGGACTGCTCACCTCTTCTTTTTTATGATGCAAAGAAAGAAGTTATAGCAGTTGTACATGCCGGTCGAGCAGGAGCATTTTTTAACATTATAAAAGTTACACTTAACAGTTTTAGAGAAGATTTTGATTCAAATATAAAAGATATCTATGTAAGTATTGGACCTAATATATGTGAGTGTTGCTATGAAGTAGGTAGTGAGATTTATGAGCAAAGTAAAAAATTATATCTAGACTATGCCATAAGTACTAAGAATAACTCTTATTTTTTAAATATCTCTAAAATACTGCATAAACAGCTTTTAGAAGAGGGGATTTTAGAGGATAATATAGAATTTTCTGAAGAATGCAATGCATGTAATACAGATAAATATTTCTCCTATAGAATGGAAAAAGAGGCAGGTAGGTTTTGTGGTTTACTTATGCTTACTTAAATCTCATAAAAGAAAGTTTGATACGACTTATCTAAATCACAGAGTTTTATATCAAAAACCTTACGAGTCTGTTCTTGCATATCAGCCCAAAAAGAGTCTAAAACTATACTAGCACCTACATTTTCATTTGGAACGAAGAGTTTACCTTCAAGTGATTCAACTATATCTAACACGATAATTTTCTCTGCATCATGCGCCAACTTATATCCACCATGAATACCGCGGATGCTCACTACTAAAGAACTTTTCTTCAAACTAGAGAGAATTTGTTCAAGATAACCGTGTGAGATATGTGTCATAGCTGCTATCTCTTTTATCTGCATTAGCTTTGCATTTGGAGACTTATAGAGTGCATGCATAGCTGCCACTCCATAAATCCCCTTAGTAGAGATACTAACCATTTTAGCTCAAGAATCTTTTATAAAGATGATAAATCTCGCAACCTAAACAGTAGTTGAAAACAACTTCTAAAAAAACACAGACTAAAAGAATAATTACCAAACTATACATAATAGCTGTAAGGTTTAAAAGAGCTGTTAGTGTAATCAAAACTGCAAATATAAGCCCAAAATAATTTGCTAATCTTTTTGGAGCTGCATCGACTTTTACAGATTTTAATTTTAAAATATTTTTTGTTGCAGCTGAGAGTATAAAAAGAAAACTGTACTCGCGTTTGTAAAACAGTCTTGTTGAAAAATCAAGAATTAAAAAGTATAGAATTGGAACTTGCAGTGTAAGTGCATAAGTAACAATAAACATCCCTGTATAAAATGCATTGATTCTAGCGACATTTGAATCAATTGATACAAGAGAAACTGGACAAGATATATTATTCATAACTTACCTTCATTATTAAATTTTTGTAATAATAGTAAGTTAGAGTTTTAAAGTCAAGTTAACATAGTAATTCACTTAGGTATTAGGCCTTTATTGTTAGGGCTAGCTGTTTTGGAAGGATTCCAAGTGACTCTTCAATAAGTGTAGTATTTCCATGTGTGATGAAACAGTCTTCATACTCAAAGCTAGTAACTTCTACATCTAAAATTTTTTCTTTTGCTAAAAATTCTAAAATAGCAGAACCTACACCGCCCATTTTAGCACTATCAGAAAATATGAACCATTTTTTATGCTCTTTTACCATACCTCTAAGCATAACTTCATCTAGTGGTTTTACAAAACGTAGGTCTAATATACTCACCTTTTCATCAAGAAGTTCTGCTGTCTCATATGCTCGTCCAACACCTTGACCATATCCAATAAGAAGAGTATCACTCTCACTTGATTGAAGCAGTTGTGACTTTGCTAAAACAAATGGAGTAGCCTCAACCAAAGAAGTCTTTTTAAAAGAACCTCTAGGGTAACGAAGTGAGCAGGGATGTTCATACTCCGAAGCAAATTTCATTGCATAATGAAAACTTTTTTCATCCCGAGGTGCGAATAGTGTCATATTTGGAATAGCCCTCAGGAAGCTAATATCAAATGCACCCTGATGAGTCTCCCCATCCTCACCAACAATTCCAGCGCGGTCTAGTGCGAAAACAACTGGTAAATCCATAAGACAGGTGTCATGTATAACTTGGTCAAAACCACGTTGTAAAAAAGTTGAGTATATAGTACAAAAAGGTTTAAACCCTTCCTTCGCTAAAGCACTCATAGAAGTTACAGCATGTTGTTCTGCTATAGCTACATCCCAAAATCTATTTGGATACTTCTCAAGAAGTTTAGTAAGTCCTGTTCCGCTAGGCATTGCAGCAGTTGCTCCAACTATTTTGTCATTAGTTTCGCATAACTTTAAAAGTGCCTCTGTGTAAATTTGTGTAGCACTTTTATCTGTACTTTTTTTAGCACTTGAACCACTTTTTAAGTCAAATGGGCCTACACCATGCCACTTCTCTTCTTTACCCTCTGCAATAGCATAACCCTTGCCTTTAATAGTTTGGGCATGTACAATAACAGGCTGTCCCATATTTTTTGCTATCTCAAATATATTTATAAGTTGTTCTATATTGTGTCCATCAACGGGGCCAATATAGTTAATACCCATCTCTTCAAACATAAGTCCTGGAGTGATAAGTTTGAGAGACTCTTCCATGCGTTTAGCAATGTAGTGTGCACCCTCTCCAAAATTATCAACAAAACTCTCTGTCGTTTTTTTAAAACGCTGGTAAAAAGGTGAAGCCATCGCAGAAGACAACATTCTACTTATCGCTCCAATAGGTTTAGCAATACTCATCTCATTATCATTGAGAATAATTACCATTGGGTATTTTCTATCACCAAGTTCATTAAGTGCTTCGTATACCATACCAGCAGTCATGGAACCATCACCAATCATTACAACCGGAATACGACTCTCTTGCTCACCTTTTATAGCTATAGCCTTAGCTGCACCAACACCCAAAGAGATGGACGTTGAACTATGACCTGCAACAAAATAATCAGCATCATTCTCACTTGGTTTCGTATAGCCACATAAACCATTAAACTCACGTAAAGTATCAAACTCTTCCCATCTACCTGTTAAGAGCTTATGTGCATAGGATTGATGACTAACATCAAAAATAAAGGGGTCTTTCTTAATGTCAAACACTTTATGCATAGCGACTATCAGTTCTGTAGCACCTAAAGTTGAGCTAAGATGTCCACCATTTTTACTTACGACTCTAAGTATTTCATCTCTTATATCTTGACATACCACTTCTAATTCTTTTGTATTTTTATCTTTTATATTCATTCGTTTTTACTCATTTAAAGCTGCTCGCCTTACCCTCTCAAATCTTTTAGTAATTTGTGAGTCAATATTACCAGCATCACTTAGTACAATAACTCCGCCTTCACTTATAGCACTATCACTCATTACACTCACATGCTCTAGTTTACCAACATGTTCTGAAACTACACCATGATTATTTGGATTTACTTTAAGTGTAACCTTTGAGGCACTTTGTAAATCTTGAAGTAACTCATCTGAGAGTACTTTTGCAATTTTATTTGCACTGACACCTATTTCTACTTTAATAACCTCTTTAGCTATGTCCAAAGCAGCTGTGATTAACTCTTTTTTTATACCTTCTAGTGATTCTTTAAACTCATTAGCACTCACTTCAAGTTTTTTTACTGAACTAGAAAAAAGTTTTATACTCTGAGATGCTTCTTTTCTCACATCTTCTTCTGCCTTAGCAATTCCAGCTTCTATTCCCTTCTCAAAAGCTTCTTCTTTAGCTTTTGTGAGTGATACTGCATACTCTTCTTCTTTTTGTTCTAACTTCATCTGTAACTTGATAAAATTAGATGACATTTCATCTGTTTTTTGCATTAAAGATTCAATGAGAGACTCTTTTGAACTACTACTTAAAGCACTAGAGTCTACATCTTTAATTTTAGCCCGTGGTATAAGCTCTTCACCTACAGTCAAGACATTTTCATTTTCACTCTTATTTCCACTAGATATAACTTTAAAGTTATACTTGTTTACATTATGTTTTTCAAGGTTACCCTCTCTAATTACATGTTCCATATATTACTCAACCATCTCTTCTGTAGAACCCAGTTGTATCGCACCAGATTCCGCAAGACTATTCACAGCTTCAACAATTTTTCTTTGTGCTGTTTCAACATCTTTCATTTTAACAGCACCAAGGAACTGCATCTCTTCTTCAAAGGCAATACGAGCACGTTCACTCATAGCGGAGAAGAACTTCTCTTTTAATTCTTCTGGTGAAGATTTCAGTGCGAGCATTAACTCACTGTTTTCCACGGCTTTAAGTGTCTCTGATATTGCAGCTTTATCAAGGTCAACTATATCTTCAAAAGTAAACATCATCTCCTTAATGAGTGATGCTAACTCTTCATCCACCTGCCCAATACTAGCAAGGGTTAATTTAGAGCTTTTTGCACCAAGACGGTTAAAGACATCAGCAACTGCACGTGGACCACCAACTTCAACCTTATACGAAGCAAGAGATGCTAGTTTTGATTCTAGAACTGCTGAGACACGTTTAATAACTGATGGTGATATATCACCAAGTCTTGCCATACGCATAGCCACTTCACTTTTTAAATCATCTGAGAAAAACTGTAATGTATCTGCGGCCTCAGCTGCATCCATGTGTGCTAAAATAAGAGCAATAGTTTGAGGGTGCTCACCTTGAATAAAGTCAGAGAGTTGTTGCGGTTGAATTTTTGAGAGATATTCAAAGTTTTGTACTTCCTGCATATTTGTACTGAGTTTATCAAGAACTTTTTTAGCTTCTTCTGGACCTAGTGTTTTATAAAGAAGTTCTCTAGCATACTCTAAACCACCACCACCAGATGTAAGATACTCACCTGATTGAAAAATTGCATGAAATTCTTCAAGAATAGCAGTAGCAACACCTCTATCAATAGCTTTATAAGCTGCAATGTATTTTGATACTTCAGTTATGCTTTCAACATTCATAGCTGAGAATATACTCGCAGTTGTATTCTCGCCAAGTTGAATTAGTAAGACTGCAATTTTTTCAGCCATCTTCATCTTATCAAATACTTCATGCTGTTGTTGTGTTAAACTTACCATGTATTCTCCTTATCCAACTCTAGGAAGATTTACATCTGCCTCTTCACTTAGAAGTGCTTGAAGCAGTAAAGCGATGTCTTCAGGTGTTTCATCAGCAATAGTTTTTACCCTATCTAAGACAACATCATATTTAAGTTCATCTTCGTTAAAAGTATTTCCCATACCTAGTTGATCTTCAACTTTTTTACGCATCTTTTCTACTTTTTGAACTAAGTCTTCTTCTTCATTATCTTCAATATCAAGAAGAGGTGCCTTAAGATTATCTTCCTCTCTTGATATTTCAAGCATTCTATCTGCAAAAGGTGAGATAACTTTTTTATAAAGGATAAGTAATAGTAGGAGTACAAATAGATACTTAAACACCCCATAGAAAGGAGCTATATAAGTTGCTATAAATATTTTACTTTGAGTTACACCATCCATAGATGCTACAGTTTTCACTCTATCAAACTGAAGGTTTTGTACTGTTATTTGATCACCCCGATTTTCGTTGATACCAATTGCACGACTTACTAATGAAGAGAGTGCATTAATATCTGTCTCATTAAGGGCAACATACTCTATTTTTTCTGTAACTTCACCATTTTCATCAAGTGCAGCTTTGTACTTACCATCAACAACTACTGCTGCAGTAATTCTTTTGATTCTTGCAAATTGACTTTTTGTAGTGCTAACAGTTTTTCCGACTTCATAGTTTGTTGTTCCTGAATTTTTAACATACTCTTCACTTGTCTGATTACTTGAGAGACCTTTTACTGGGCCAATATTACTAACAGTGCCAGGGACACCACCTACTTCTGAAGGTTTACTTCCTGTGCGTTTCTCTTCACTTACCTGCTCACTTCTTACAACATTTTCAGGATCATATGTTTCACTCGTTGAGTTTTTAATAGAAAAATCAAACTCAATTGTAACCTGAGCCACTACTTTTTCAGCTCCACCAACAAAAGGGGAGATGACTTCAAGAATTTTTCTCTGTCTCTTTTTTTCTTCTTTAAGTTTATAACGTTGCTGCACCAATGAAAGCTCACCCATTTGAGCCATTTCATCTTCGTCACCAAGAGTATAACCATCACTACTTACAAGTATAACATTTGATGAAGTCAGTTTAGGAACTGCTGATGCTACAAGATTTTTTATTCCTCTTATCTGTTTGGAGGAGAGACTTCTTCCCTCGCTCACCACAACCATAACCGATGCCGTAGGATCTATCTGTGTTGAAACGAAGAGTGTATCTTTTGGTAAAGCTAAACTTACAGTTGCACTCTCAATGGGTCCAAGTGCATTAATAGTACGGGAGAGTTCACCTTCTATTGCACGAAGATATTTAATCTTTTGATCAAATGAAGTTGCTCCAAACTCTTGTTTATCAAAAAGTTCAAAACCAGTACCAGTATCATTAGGAATACCTAAAGAAGCGATATTTATTCTTTCTTTATAAACAACACCTTTAGGAACTTTTATAATATTATTTGCTTCAAGTTTGTATGGAACTCCATCTTTTTCAAGTTGTGCTACAACTTTTGCAGCATCACTAGAACTAAGAGAATCAAAAAGAACTTCATAAGAATCTTTTGCATTTTTAGTTGATGTAGAAACAATTAAAAAAATTAAAAAACTGACAATACCTACAATAGCAGCTGCTATAATCATTTTTTGCTGTTTAGTTAACTTATCGTAAAGGATAACCAGTTGTGAAAAAAGTACATTAAAGTCCATCAATTTCCCGTATAATTTTTATAGTAACTCTGCCGTTAACTCAAAGAAACGACTATTTTGTTCTGGTGTTCCTACTGTTACACGTATGGCATTCATACCATAACCACTCAAATCTCGCACTATTATACCTTGACGCAGTAATGCATCAGCAATTTGAGTAGAATTATTGTCTTTATTTAGACATAAAGTAACAAAATTTGTATAACTCTCTATTATATCTATTTTTTGCTTAGTTGCAAACTCTTCGTAATGTTTCATCTCACTAAAACATAAAGAGATACAATTATTAACAAACGCTTGCTCCTCTACCGCTACTGATGCCGCTTCTAGTGAGAGTGTTGTAATATTAAAAGGAGGACGAAGTTTATGTAACTCTTTTATAATTTCAGGACTACTAATTCCATATCCAACTCTCATCCCACCAAGACCATAAGCCTTAGAGAAAGTTCCTAAATAGATTACATTAGAGAATTTTTTTATTAGTTCTTTTGGTGAAATAGCTTTCTTTTTATCTTTAAATGCAGCATACTCCATATAAGCACCATCAACAACAACTAAGGTGTTTTCATCAATTTTTGCGATAAAGTTCATCATATCCAAAGCATCTATAGCATCACCTGTTGGATTGTTTGGTGTACAGAGAAAAATTACATCTGGTTTTTCACTTTTATATAACTCATAAAACTCATTTAGATTATGTTCTTGTGAAGCTGTTCTTACTATCTTAGCCCCAATATGTTTAGCATAAATTTCATACATTGCAAAAGTAACAGAGTTTATAAGTATTTTTGAGTTTGCATTTGCTTTTGCATGCATGATAAACTCTATAACCTGATCACTTCCACTTCCGATAATTAAATTCTCTTCTTTTATCTCAAATCTAGATGTTAAACCATTTTTGAGTTTTCTCATACTATCATCAGGGTATAGTGCCATGTTTGAGACTATCTTTGTTACTGCCTCTTTTACTTTAGGTGCACAACCATAAGGGTTTTCGTTTGAAGCCAACTTCACTATATCTTTTGGCTCAATTCCAAACTCACGAACAACTAGCTCTATTGGCTTACCAGCCTCATATATTTTTATATTTTCTAATTTTTTATTAAATTTCATACTTAACTCTCACCCTTTACATAAGATCCTAACCAAGTCACTTCTTTTGAGTGTTTTCTTAGTACATTTTGGATTTTTTCTTCATCAATATGACCATAAAAGTCTATATAAAACCAATAGTCGAAACCACCATCTTTATCTTTTGATGGCCTTGATTCAATCTTACTAAGATTTATGTCCTCATCATCAAAGTCTTGAAGAAAGCCAACAAGAGCACCTGCTTCTAGTGCACCTGTTAAACGCACTAGTATTGAAGTTTTATCATCTCCACTCACTCCATTCTTAAAATCACTCAGGATTACAAAACGTGTTGCGTTATCTGCTTCATCTTCAATATTGTTAAACATAGTAGGTACACCATAAAGTTTTGCTGCTATATGAGAACAAATTGCAGCGGAATTCTCATCCTTAGCTGCAAGTATCGCAGCCTTCGCTGTTGATTCAACAGGGATTTGTTCTATATTATCAAAACCATGTTCACTCAAAAACTCTCTTGTTTGACCAAAACCCTTATCTTTTGAGTATATTTTAGTTATATCTTCTAGTTTATGTGCTTTTGTGACAAATGCCATGTGAATGGGCATATAAAGTTCAGCAACTATTTTTACAGATGATTTTGAAAGAAGGTCTAGAGTCTCTCCAACTATACCATCTCGTGAGTTTTCTATTGGAACAACTCCAAACTTCGCACTCTTTGTTTCAAGTGTTTTAAATACAGCCTCAATAGAATTAAGTGATATATAATCACTCATAGCACCAAAACGACTCTCAGCTGCTTGATGGGTAAAACTTCCCTCAGGTCCTAAGTAAGCGATACGTTCAGGAAGTTCAAGGTTACGAGAAACTGCAAAAATTTCTAAAAAAATTGCTTCAATTGCATTAGCATTTAAAAGACCATCTTCTGACTCACTTATGCCTGTCAAGCGAGAGATAATAGCCTTTTCTCGTTCAGGTCTATAAATAGTTCCACCTGTATCATTTTTAATCTCACCTACTCTATGCACTATATTCATTCTTTTATTTAAAAGTGTTAAAATTTCGGTATCTATTGAATCTATTGAATTTCTACAATCTTCTAAAGTCTGCCAGTCGCTTCTCGCTTTCATATGTTCTCCATTATCTCTTGCATATTTTGATATACTAGGTCAGGTTTTAAATTTTCTTTTAAGAAAGGAACTATCTCTTGTTCTGTTTTATACTTACCACTTGTTACAAAGATAGTCTTCATACCAAGCTCTTTAGCACCGCCAAGATCACCTTTAACATCATCACTAATCATAGTAATAGAATCATACTTAGCTTTAGTTTCTTGTTCTTGTAACTTTTTTAGTGCTTTTTCATAAAATGCAGTACTTGGTTTACCCACTACATCATAAGAGACACTTGTAGCGAACTCGAGTAATTTAAGTATAGCTCCTACACCAGGGTAGTGTTTGTCATTTTTTACATAAATAGATGTCTCATGCATGCCTACAAGCACTGCACCTCCAAGTAAAAAATCTATAATTTGAGCATATTCCTCAGAATTAAAGTCCTCTTTAATAGAGATTAGAACAGTTTTTGGTTTTACAAAATCAAATGAATATTCCATAGACTCCAGAGTTTTTAAAAAATCAGGTGTGCCATAAGCAGCAACAGACTTTTTATCCACTCTTGTTTCTAAAAGCATCAAAGGGTCAATGTACTTATCAAAACTAATATCAAAACCTATTGAGATTAGGTACTCATAAAAATCATAAGAAGCTTTTTTTGTGTTATTTGTAACTATAATGTAAGGAATATTATTCTTATTTAAGTGTGCTATAAATTCGACACTTCCTTCTATTGGGGACTTGTCTATATCACTGATTAAAGTACCTTGAACATCTATGAAGTACAAATGCTATCTCCTCTACTTTTCTAAGAACTCAGTCTCTAACGCGATTAGATCTTCAAATGTCTCACGTCTACGTATAAGTCTAGTCTTACCATTTTCTAATGCAACTTCAGCACTACGGCCACGAGTATTATAGTTACTACCCATACCAAAACCATAAGCACCAGCACTATTGACTATCACTAAATCATTATGCTCTAGTGGAGGTAGTGGATAATCTTTTGCAAAAAAGTCTCCACTCTCACATACTGGTCCAACAATATCAACAGGACGGGACTCTTCTTTTGAGTCAGTAATAACATCTATCTTATGATATGCACTATAAAGAGCTGGACGAAGAAGGTCATTCATAGCACCATCAATTACTACAAACTTCTTATCCCCATTTTGCTTCTCATAGAGTACTTTACTTACAAAGTATCCTGCATTTGCAGTTAAAAAGCGCCCTGGTTCACAGAGTATAGTAAGGTCAAGTGCATTTAAACATCCTAAAATAGCCTGTGCATAATCGTATGGTTTAATAGTAGTTTCATTATCATACTTTATTCCTAATCCACCACCAATATCAAAGAACTTCAGTTCTATACTGATACCAGATAAAGAACGTACTAAGTCAGCAACTATCTCAGCTGACTCGCGAATAGGGTCAAGCTCTGTAAGCTGAGAACCAATATGGAAATGAATACCCACAGGGTCTAATAACTCTGAGTTATTTGCTTTAATATACATACGTTTAGCTGAACTTAAATCCACACCAAATTTATTATCGTGTAAACCAGTTGAAATGTAGGGATGAGTCTTTGGATCAATGTTTGGATTTACACGGACGCTGATACGAGAAACTTTTCCTAATTCCTTTGCGATGAGTTCAACACGGTCCAGTTCTGCTTCTGATTCAACATTAATGTAGAGAATATCTTTCTTTATCGCTTCACGAATCTCATCATCAGTCTTTCCTACACCTGAGAAGATAATTTTGTATGCAGGAACACCTGCTAAAAAAGCACGTCGAACCTCACCAATGGAAACACAATCAGCTCCACTTCCCATCTTTGCAAAGTGTTTGACAACACTAAGATTTGAGTTTGCTTTTACTGCATAGGCTAAGATAGATTTTCGACCTTTAAATGCTTCTTTAAGTTCATTGTATTGTTTTGTCATATAATTAAAGTCATAAATGTAAAGGGGGGTTTTGTATTCAGCTGTTATCGCTTTAAAGTCAATCATAAAAATTCCAAATTATTTTTTAAATTATTTTAGCTAAAATGTGCTTATAGATGTGTTAAGGAATAGACCATAGATTACTTAAGTAGTCATTCTATATTTTCGCCACTGCCTTAAAGCTATCAAAAAAAGTATGACAACAGGAGCTATCACTCCTACTTCACTTGAAATGGTTTTGTTGTTTGAGAGTTCTATCAACATAAATAAACTACCCCAAATAAGTAAGCTAGCTAAAATCGCTCCAAAACTAAACAAAGAAATATTTAAAAAGCGTGCACTGATAGGGACAAAAAAGAAGATAATAACAATTAAACACGGTACAAAAAATGGATATATAAATATCTTATATAAGGCACCTTGAATACTACTCGTATTCATATTCTGTTCTTTTAAAAGTACTATTGCATCGATAGCATTGTTAATGGTGAAATTCACTTTTCCTTCATATACTTGATCGAGTATTTTAGGGCGGAATCCTTCAAGAATTTTCAAGTCATTAATTTTGGTCACACTAATTCCAGCTTCTTTAAAACTTAAATCATCAGGTTTTCTGATGATATCTGCCTCTTTTATAAACCAATAATTATCTCTATATACTGCTTCTTTAGCAATAATCACTTCTTTTAAGGAATTGTTTTTTAGACTAAACACACGAATATTTTCTGCTTTTTCTTGTAGAGGTAGCATTTTTGAGAAGTAAACATACTGTCCTTTATATGTAAAAAAGAGGTCTTTTGTGGGGCTTAGGTATTGATCATTTTCACGAATATTCTTTGAAAATTCATCTGCTCTTGCAAAACTAGGCCAGGAGTGAAGAGAGATAAAAAGAAGAATAATTATAGTTGACACTACAACAAAAGGACGAAGAACATCAACCTTAGAGTAGCCTAATGAGAAAAACGAGACTAAAGCATTAGAACGAATAAGAAATATTTTTGTACTAATCATTGCAAAAACAAGTGCTAAAGGGAGTAGCATATCTATAGCGAAGAATACTTTATATACGATATAAATCAAAATAAGGTTTGCAGAGGATGACAGACTATCTGCATTTCCCATATAGTCTAAACCCACCATAAACAGAACAAGAGCTGTCATAATTACAAAAAAATACTTTAGATAATGAAATGCTATGTATTTAAATGCTAGCATTATTCTTCCAACTGTGGTTGTGCTTTTTGTGCAAATAGAGAACTCGTCTCCTGCATTGTATGCTCTAAAAGGTATATAAGTGCATCACAAGTCTTGTCTATCCATTTTTTTAGATACTTTTCTTGTTCTAAAGTAAATTTTCCTAAAACATAAGAAGCCACTTCTCCCTTATGCTTAGGTTTTCCTATACCCATTCGTATTCGAATATATTCTTTACCTATATTTGCATCTATCGACTTTAAACCGTTATGGCCACCATGACCACCACCAAGTTTGAAACGTAGACTGCCAAAGGGTAAATCTAAATCATCATGTATTACAACTACATCTTTGAGTTTATAAAAGTTTTTCACCTTAATGACACTATCGCCAGAGAGGTTCATATAAGTTTGTGGTTTTAATAAAAAATGATTTTTTGCTTTATAGGTTTCACCTAAAAATGAAGATGAGGTTACATTATTTGCATTAAAGCGTTTAGTTAGTTCATCTATAAGCATAAAGCCTATATTATGACGAGTTTGTTCATAGTCGGTACCAGGGTTGCCTAGTCCGACTATTAACATAATTACTTTGCTTTAATGATACTTATTAAAGCAACACGATCAGAATCAAGAATAGTGATATTTGCTAGTTCTGGAAGATCACGTACTAGTGTAGAAGCATTCACATCCATCTCTGTAACATCAATTTCTATTTTGTTCATTAAGTTTTCTGGTGTACATCTAACAGTTAAACGTTCTTTCGCCATGTGAACAAGACCTTTGTTCTTAAGACCAAGTGCCTCTCCAACTGCTACTATAGGGATATGAAATGTAGATTCAAGACCTGTTTGTGCAACCATTAAATCAACATGAAGTAAGTTTCCTGTAACTGCATGAGACTCATAACTTTGAACAACTACATTTAACTCTTTACCAGCAACTGTAACTGGGAATACTATAGTTTCTTTATTACGAACAGTACGGATATATTCATTTGATTTGAATGCAGCATTGATATTTTCAAAACCTTTCCCGTAGATATTTGCGATTAGATAACCATCTTTACGTAGGGCTTTTGTAGCACCTGTGTTTATACTCTCTCTAACGATACCTTCTAACATATTATTTCCTTGTGTTTAAAAATGGTTGAAATTATACCCATATATGCTTTAAATATTACTTTAATTCGAAGATATCTGAATTATCATACGTTATCTGTATACTTTCACTTGTACTTGTTTTTTTACTACCAAGACCATTGGTTTGAAGTTCCAAGTCAGATACAGATATCGTATTTTAAGAACCTGCTCACTAGAGATGACCCATCATTATATCGACTCCAGTATCTCTTTAAATGCATCTTTAAATGCTTCTAGCCCCTCTTGTATTTGAGTATCTAATAGAGCCTCAAAATTTATACCTGCCTCACTTATTTTACTAAAATGTGCATCAATAGTTTCTTTTTTTATAGGTAAGGCATTTTTAGTAACAGAGTTTTTTGTAAAGGCAATAATTGTATCTACAGGAGCTGTATTTACAGTATTATATGCAAGAAGGTTTTCTATGTAATAATCAGGGGCTAAACCATCACCCTTGACACCTGTACTAGCAAATAGAGCACGACACCCTTTGACATCCATCTGCTCTATAGTCGCATAAATACTAGCTGTATTATAAATACCACTAAGAGCGATATCTATACCTTTTGAAGCTAGTTCTGT
Source organism: Sulfurimonas sp. (assembly GCA_003978465.1). Classification (GTDB taxonomy): domain Bacteria; phylum Campylobacterota; class Campylobacteria; order Campylobacterales; family Sulfurimonadaceae; genus Sulfurimonas. Next base: position 35,230 of record QNZS01000026.1, read on the forward strand.
ATCCAAGGCCCTATCAATACGAGATACAAAGATGCTAATAACTGTGTCAACTATCTTATCATACTTATAGACACCACGCTTAAAAGCATTTGCACAAGAAATAGCCTGCTCTTTTTTAAAAACGAGTGTTGCATTAACAGGAATTCCTACAGAAGTGAGTTCCTCCATTGCTATGTAACCAGCACTAGTCGCAGGTACTTTTATCATTATGTTTGGACAATTGATAGTTTTAAAAAGTCTTTTACCTTCTGCTATAGTTGCAATAGCATCATCACATAAAGAAGGATCAACTTCTATGCTTACATAACCGTCATCTTTTTCATCGTACAGAGGTCTTAAAATATTAGCAGCTTTTTTTATGTCATAAATTGCGACTGCTTCATATTTATCTTTTGCTGAGATATCACTAAGAGAGTTTAGTTGTTCTTTGTATGCAGAGGAAGTCAAAATTGCATTTTTAAAGATAGCTGGGTTAGAAGTTGCACCATTTATAATTTTTTTATCTATTAAAGCTTTAAACTCATTATCTAAATAGTCTCTTTCAATAAAATCTGCCCAGAGGGAAAACTTTAAATTTTCTATGTACATTCCATACCTTCTCTATTATTTTTATTTTATTATAACGAAGAAAATATAAATTATAGAAGTTTTTTCGGAACTTGTATGCAAAACTGAATTCCATCGTTTGAGCTTTTAATTTCTATCTTGGAATTAAACTGTTTTTGCATAATCATTTGTGACATATACAATCCAAGTCCTGTTCCATTCATACCTTTTTTACTATAGTAAGGCTCAAAGGTAGACTCTAATTTTCTAAAGGTATCCCTCTTTCATTATCATCTCTAAGAATTTCAAATCTACTTTTTTATCTAAGATTGTTATTATTATTTTGAACTAGCTTTTTTAGGCTCTACTAATTCATCAATTCCATTGTTAAGTATATTTAAGATCACTTGTACAAGTTCATTTGAGTAAGTTTGAATTAAACCATCTGTATATTCTTCGAAGCTAAAAGAGATTTCGGCACCATCCATCCTGGCTTTTGTAAAAATAGACAATGTAACTAATAATTATTAAGACAATTGATATATAAATTATGTGAAATTGAGTATATGCAACATCTATAAAAGGTTAAACAAGAGCTATAGTGAGCATAAAAAAAAGCCAATAGATAGGGCTATTCTCATTTTGAAGATAGAGTAATAGGATAGGATATATAAATATCCAAATATGTTTAAGTTGATTGGGTTCACTTATATACATTAGTACTAAAAATAGTAATGTAAACTATCCTGTTACAACGAGCGAAACTAGCTTTAAGGATGCTTTATTTTTACGAAGTAAAACAAATAAAAAAAGATTCATAGTCAATAAAACAAATTCAAGTGGAATCAAACTTTGTATTTCATACCGTGCATTACTAAATATTTCTGTAAATAATTCAACTGTAGATAAAATAATAGCTATCTTTAGCATCTGAAACTTACTTTTAAAGTCGTACTCAGCCTCACTGTGGTTTCATCCACTTGTAAAAAAATTGTACTAGTTATCATTGTGTCCCATTATGGTAAATAAATTTTATTTTGTAACTCACTATACTCTAAACCCACATCACTGTCTAAGGTAATGCCTCCTCCACTTTTGTAAACATAACCCTTCTCTGTTTTTTCAATAAAACGGATCATCACACCACTGTCAAAACTCTTACCATCAAAAAGACCAAAGATACCTGTGAAAAATTTACGTTCATAATCTTCAACCTCTTCTATAATTTTTAAAGTACTTTTTTTTGGAGCACCACTTATACTGCCCGCTGGAATTAAAGCATCTAAGATATCACCTATATTCTCATACCAATTTTCACTTAGTTCACCACTAATCTTTGAGCTAACTTGTAAGAGTTTTTTGTCTCCTGCATTTATCTCACTGATATAACGAAATCTTTGTACTTTTACATTTTTGGCAACTATAGAGAGGTCATTTCTGAGTAAATCAACTATCATAATATGTTCTGCTTTCTCTTTTTCATCCCCTAATATTTTTTCCTTGGCATTAGGAATGGCATTATCTATAGTACCTTTCATAGGAAATGTATAAATCTTGTTATCATTGATTTGTATAAATTTTTCAGGAGAAAAGCAGACGAACTCATCCTTGTATCGCAGCTTATAATGGGCATTTGATATATCAAATATCTCTTTTAAAGATAAACTTGTTTGCACCTCGGTAGCTTGAGTGAGGTTAATCACATAAGTTTTTCCCTCTTTTATCTTCTCTATAATTTCGTCAAATTTCAAAGAGTAGTCCCAAAAGCTTATTGCTTTAGTTTGTAAGAAATGGGAGTGTCTTTTATAAGTAAAGTTTTCATTTATACTAAAACTTATATCTTCTTTTTCTAAATCTTTAAGAAGAATAACATTAATATTTTCACCCTTGAAATCACTTATAAATAAAAAAGGTTCTCTACGTTTGCCTAAAGCATTTAAAAGTTCTACATCCATAAAGTTTAGGCGATAAGTTTCTTTAAAATAGCCATACGGATATTTACACCATTCTTCACTTGGTCTAAAACCTTACAGCGTTTATCATCCAAAAGAGTATCTGTTATATCTATATTTCTATGTACTGGACCTGGATGAAGTAAAATAATATCTCTATCCCCAAGTAGCTCTTCTGTGATACAAAAATCACTTGCATAGTCTTTAAGTGATGCATAATTTTGAGAAGAGTGGCGTTCAGTCTGTGTTCTTAAACTCATTATAACATCAACTTCATCTATAATCTCAGATAAAAAGTATGTTGATTTGAGTGAAGTTTTTGGTAAAAAATGAGGTGGTGCTACTAAAATCACTTCCATTCCAAAACGTGATAAAAGCTCTATGTTTGAGTTAGCTACCCTCGAATTTTTTATATCTCCAACTATAGCTATCTTTTTACCTTTTAAATCACCAAAGTGCTCTTTTAGTGTGTATAGGTCTAATAAGGCTTGAGAAGGGTGTGCATGTGCCCCATCTCCTGCATTTAATATACTTGCATTTGTATATTTTGAAAGAATTTGTGGCACACCAGAGTTTTGATGGCGCACTATAATAGCATGAGGTCCCATAGCATCAAGGTTCATAGCAGTATCAACCAGGGTCTCACCTTTTTTAGTTGAGCTTTGTGATACATCTAAATGTATAATCTCCGCCCCTAACCTTTTTGCTGCTATTTCAAAAGAACTTTTGGTACGTGTAGAGTTTTCAAAAAAAAGTGTAATGATGATTTTATCTTTGAGTATTCTCTCAAAACCACCCTTACTAAATTTTTTTGCATCAAGCAATATCGCTTCTATTTCTTCTATGCTAAAGTCATCAGTACGAATCATATGTGCCATTTAGTTCCTTTTGCTCATAAACATTTTAGAGATTATACAAGACATCACAAATTGTGTCAATGTCTTCATCTACTTTTAAAATCTCAATATCTTTACTCAAAAAGTATGGTGCACTTATAATAGAGAAATCTCCATCTTCTTTGCGCTCATTAAACACCATCATTGCATCTATATTTCTACTTTGAAGTGCTCCTAAAGAGAGCATACTATCATTTATACACCCAAGTGTACAATGAGTAACAAGTAATCCTACTGCATTGAAGAATGGTATCAAGTCAATCATCATAAAATTACCATCTACTGGAACCAGTAACCCCCCTGCCCCTTCAATAATCAAAATGTCACAAACCTCTTCTTGTCTTTCAATAGCATCGTTCAAAATAGTAAAATCAAGTGCCTTACCTTGTGAAGCGATAAAAGGTGCCGCTGGTAGTTCATAAGAGATAGGAACAACATCTGTAATTGTAAAATCACGACAGGCAGGATTGAGTTCTTTAAGTGTTTGGAGAAGGATATCTCCATCAGGATATACACCATTAATAACACCCGTCTCTATAAGTTTAATCACACCGACAGCTATACCTTTGGAAGCATAGTTTTGCATTAGTTTTAGACTTGTGTATGTTTTACCTATATCAGTATTCGTTGCAGTTACAAAGATTCTTTTTTTCATAAAGGAAGTATATCAATTTTAATTAAAAGAAAGAAGAAAAAAATTGTGTTATTAAAAAACTATGGATTTTTACTTAGTATGCCTAAGATTTTGAAGTTAGGGTAAGGGAGTTTAAACTAATAAATGACTGCACCCATCTTCGAAAGATGGGTACAATAAGTAAAAATACTAGTTTTTAGATGTGTCTACTATTTTACCCGCGCTAATCCACGGCATCATCTCACGAAGTTTATTACCAGTAACAGTAATTAACTTAACTTGATCATTAGTACGCTCAGCGTTCATACGAGGATAACCTGATTGACCTTCAAGGATGAAATCTTTTGCAAATCTACCATCTTGAATTTCAGTAAGGATATCACGCATTGCTTGCTTAGACTCGTCGTTGATAACACGTTTACCAGAAACATAATCACCATACTCAGCAGTGTTAGAGATAGAATAACGCATATCAGCGATACCACCCTCAAACATTAAGTCAACGATTAACTTAAGTTCATGAAGACACTCAAAGTAAGCTAACTCTGGCGCATATCCAGCTTCTGTTAATGTCTCAAATCCAGCTTGAACTAAAGAAGTTACACCACCACAAAGTACTGCTTGCTCACCAAAAAGGTCAGTTTCAGTTTCGTCTTTGAAAGTTGTTTCGATGATAGCAGTACGACCACCACCAATAGCAGATGCATAAGAAAGAGCTAACTCTTTAGTATTACCAGATGGATTTTGACCAACAGCGATAAGGTCAGGAATACCACCACCACGAACAAACTCAGAGCGAACAGTGTGTCCTGGAGCTTTAGGAGCGATCATTGTCACATTGATGTTTGCAGCAGGGTTAACACGACCATAGTGAATGTTAAAACCATGACCAAAAGCAATAGTAGCACCAGATTTAAGGTTAGGAGCGATTTCATTTTCATAAATTTCTTTTTGGTTTTCATCTGGTAAAAGAATCATTACTACATCAGCTTTAGCAGTAGCTTCAGCAACTGTAAGAACTTCAAAGTTTTTAGCTTCAGCTTTAGCCCATGAAGCACCATTCTTACGAAGACCTACAACAACACTAACTCCACTATCTCTTAAGTTTTCTGCGTGTGCGTGTCCTTGAGAACCAAAACCGATCATTGCAACTACTTTGCTTTTAATTAGGTCTAAACTAGTATCTTTGTCATAATAAACATTTAATGCCATTGTATTTCCTTGAGTAAATTAAGAATATTGTCTTAAAATTTTCGGCATTATAACCAATTATATGTAAAATGTTGATTAGTTTTTCCTTATATTTTAAAGCAGGTTTATATATTTAATCTCATACTCTGTATAATACAAGAAACTTTAACCCAAGCGTTTAAGGAATAGGTGGAACATTTTCTAAATGTCATTACATAAACAACAAATAAGTATAGAACACAAATACCGTGGAAGTGTAGTCCTACCAGATAATACAGAAGCAAAAAATATTTTTTTTCGTACAAAACAAGCATATGCAAACCATGAAAAAATGGGTGTTAACATCCTTTTTTCAAAAGCCAAACTGACAAAACTTAAGCACTATCAAAAAGGTTCTTCTGAAATAGAGTTAGAAAACCTTGAACTCTACATAGAGATGGGAGATATTTTAGGTTTTAAAACTGATCATGCGGTTAAACTAAAAAATAGCATACTATTTACTAATGATAGTGCTCATACAAATTTTAATATCACTAAACGACTCAAACTCATTAACAAAAAGCAAAAAGGTAAAACTAATAAAAATTATCTATTTTGGGATATAGAAAACTTTTCAAGTATCTCGTCTATTTTTAATGACATCATTGATAAGTATGAAATAGCAGATGAGTTTATCTATCTTGCAGCTAACCCTGACTCTTTGTATCTTAAACGAGCAGAGTGGGAAGCAAATCTTTATGATTATGGTAAAACACTTAACTCTTTTAACTTCATCAAATGTGATCATGGAAAAGATGTAGCTGATGATGTTCTTTTAGGTAAGTATATTGATGCAAAAATTACAAATGCAAATGTGTTTATACTTACATTTGACAGGGAACTAAAAGAGCGTTTTACGGATGCCACAGATGAGAGCAATAACCTCTTTATCCTGGGAAAATAAAATCCTCTAAAACTTCTGCCTCAGCTTTATCTAGGTACTAGCCATTCCTAGTTCTCTAACCGCACTACACACAGCTTCATATGTACATATTCAGCAACTACTTTTTATAAGACTTCCATCTATGTTCATGATACCTGAATGCATTTTTGTCATATCCTCCAAGTTAGTACATCCAGAGCAAAATCCATAAATATATATATTTTCAATCTAAAAATTTCTTATAAAGGATTTTAGAGTAGGATTAAAAAGATACTTTTGTAAAGATTGTAAGACTTCTTTTAGCTCAAAGAGAAGACTAGAACAGCTGCAAAAAACAATCTTAAAAGAATTTTTTACACCGTCTAACATTGAAACGACTATTAGAAAAATATAATAAATCACACTATGGACAGTGTAGTAAAGAGATGCACGAAAAAGCATAAACAAGTATATTGTGGATGTAAATGTACATAATCCAAGAGCAGTAAATCTTATTTTCGATGCTACTTTTTATGGAAAATAAAAAGACAAACTGAGTACCTTGGTTTTAAAGGATAAGAAGATCAAAGTAATCCTAATTTGGAAGCATATTGAAAGAAAATAGTTTTAAAACTAACTCAGACTACAGAAATAATCTTTACTCAGAAGATATAAGTATCTATCAATTTAAAATACAACTAATGTACTAGAAGGTAGTGTCTTTTCTCGTATGAAGAATATGATTATTTTAGATCGTGGACTTAGTAAAATTTGAAGTTGAGTCTAATAGATTTTTATCTTGTGCATTATATGAAAAAGTAGAAAATAAGCACTCATTTTTTTAATTAAGTCATATTTTTAAAATCAAAATCAACATATCCAAAATTGTCTAAATCAAAACAGAAATGAAAAAAGCCATAAGAACAATGGCTATACCACGTAATATATCTAAATCCTGTAGTTTCATTTTTTTTGTTTTAGTTTATAGAGGTATCGTTGAAGAATTATCATAGCAGAGATAGAATCAATCCTACCATCTCTAATGTACTTTATCTCACCCTTCATTAAGTTCTCAGCTTCAAGTGAACTGCCGGCCTCATCTTGAAAAATGACTTCACCCTTAAAATCTACAAGGTTCATAAAATGCTCAATACGTCGTCGCATCTCATTTTCACTACTTCCACCAAGAGGGATACCTATGACTACAGTTTCAATCTCCCACTCAGTTATAGCTTTTTTTACTTCACAAGAAGCTTGATTGCGGTTTTTTCTTATAACTGCTGGCAGTGGTGTCACTAAATCTTTGTGTGCAGAGTAAGCAAGCCCTATTCGTTTTAGTCCAAGGTCTATAGCAATGTACTTCATTTTATTTACCTAAACAAAAAGAGCCAAACATTTTGTCTAACATCTCATCATTTTCAAAAGGTCGTGTTATACTTGCCATCTCTTTAACAGCTTCATTAAGATGAAAAGAAAATATCTCCAACTCTTGGTCTTCTAAAGGGATAAATGATTCTTCTACATTTTTCATAGTTTCTTCCACTGCATTTATTTGACGTGAAGATATAAGCATAATTTCATCACTACTATTATTCCTATCCATAATAGCTTCTAGAGCCTTTACTAAACTACTAACATCATCTTTTGAGTTGAGTTCTAAGTCAAAATCTAATGATGGAAAAGAGAACTTTTCTTCTAAATCAATTTTATTTTTTATTACTATAACTTTTTTAGATTTTTTGGCATTTTCTAGGAGTGTAATAATTTTCTTATCTTCTGTGTCAGCTGCACGAGAACTATCAAACAGAGCTACAACTATATCACTTAAATCTATCGCTTCTAAACTACGCTCTATCCCAATTTTTTCTATCTCATCATTTGCTTCACGGATTCCAGCTGTATCCACTATACGGATAAGATGTGTACCAATTTTCACCTGTTCTTCTATAGTGTCACGAGTTGTTCCTGCTATATCACTCACAATCGCTCTATCAAAATTAAGCAAGGCATTTAAAAGTGAAGATTTACCAACATTAGGTTTTCCAATTATTGCGACACGAAAACCTTGCATAAGACCTTCTCTTGCTTTTGAAGCTTCTAGTGTTTTATTTAAAAGTTTATAGAGTTCATCTAGTTTGGACTTTATCTGAACAACTAAGTCCTCAGGTAAATCTTCTTCAGCATAATCAATAGTCACCTCACTAAATGCAAGTATATGAATTATTTCATCACGAATATTTTCTATAAAATACTTTAAAGAACCCTTCATCTGAGCTGCTAGTATTTTAGCTGCATCTTCACTTTTAGCTTCTATGAGTTGTGCTATAGCTTCTGCTTCACTCAGGTCAATTCGACCATTAAAAAAAGCACGTTTGGAAAACTCTCCCGGAGTAGCGAGTCTTGCTCCTGCATTTACAGTCGCTTTGAGTATACTTTGAGCCACGATAAAACCACCATGACACTGTATCTCAACTACATGTTCTGCTGTAAAAGAGTGTGGTGCTTGAAAGTATATAATGATTGCTTCATCAATAAGAGTATTATTTGAGTCATATACACAAGAGAGTGTCGCATATCTTGGCTCTATTTCTGTTTTTTTTGTGAGTTTTTTTACGATTTTTAAGGCGTTATCCCCACTTATACGGATGATTGCGATAGAGCCTATTCCATTTGCTGTTGCAATAGCACTAATAGTATCTGAGTGCATTTTAGTTGTTGTAATCGTTTATGATTATATATTTTAATCCATCACGAGTTGAACGAATTACTACATATTTTTTAGGATACCTTGAACGAAGTTCTTTAAGTGCAATTTGTACTAAAATTCCATCAAGTATTTTCGTCTGTGCTCGTCCATCTCTATCTATATTTTCATATACATTTACAAGGTACCGTCCTATAGATTCTTCTTGATTTTTCAAGAACTCTGCTATCTCTAAACGCAGATGTACTTCATACTTGGAGTTTATCCAGTTAAAAATCATATATGAGAGTGCCTTATATCTATAACCCTCTTTACCTATAAGAAGTGCTGCATCATCACCTTTAAATTCAATCAAAAGAGTTTCACTATCATATGCACTTACATTAATACTATCAATTGCAAAACAAGTGAGTTTAAAAAGTGCATTTATTTTAGTCTGTACTTCTTCTATAATAGAATCTAAATTTGTGCCTGGTTGAACTTCATCCTCATCATACTCATCATCATAGTCCGCAGTAAAATCTAGTCCGTTTAAATCATCATCTTCATCATCCTGATCACTTACAAAAGAAGCCGGCATAATCGTATCGTTTAAAATAGTCTGTTTTTTATGATTTTTTGGAGATTTTTCTTTATCATTTTTTTTAGGTTTTTTACTTTCATTTTTTTTTGGAGAATCTAAAGTCCCTTTAGTCTCCTTTGTACTTTTCTTCTCTTGTTTTACCTCGGTTTTTTTTTCGTTTTTTGTCTCTTTTAGAGGTTTAGAGTCTAACTCTTTTTCTTTTAAACGAATAACTACAATAATTGCACTTTTTTTAAAGAAACCTAAGAAACCTTTACTTGGGACCTGCACAACTTCAATTTTCAGTTCTGTAATCGAGCATTCTAGTTTACTTGCAGCATTTTGATATGCTACTTCAAGTGTACTTGCTTCAATTTTTAACATAATTATTTCTCTACTTTAGCTGCTTTAAGTGCATCTTTTGCATTTTTGAATTGCTGATTAACAATAAACTGCTGTAAAATTGAAAAGAGATTATTGACAAACCAGTAAAGGACTAAACCTGCTGGAAAAGTTACAAAGAAAAATGTAAATATCACAGGTAACCATTTCATAACTTTCTCTTGCATTGGATCTGAAAAATTATTTGGTGTCATACGTTGCTGTAAAAACATAGAAGCACCCATTAGTACTGGCATAACATAGTATGGATCCATACGAGAAAGATCATTAACCCATAAAATCCACTCTGAACCTTGAAGTTCAACTGCATTTAGTAGAACACGATAAATCGCGAAAAATACAGGAATTTGCATGAGCATTGGCAGACAACCACCTAAAGGATTTGCCCCATTTTTCTTGTACATATCCATAGTTGCTTGGTTTAAACGCTGAGGCTCACCCTTATACTTCGCTTTAAGTTCTTTGATTTTAGGTGCAAGATCTTTCATCTTCTGCATAGAAACCATACCCTTATAAGTTAATGGATACAGTACAAATCTAATAATAGCAGTAAGAGCAATAATCGACCAACCCCAGTTTCCAAAAATTCCATATAACCATAAAAGAAGTGCAAAAAGTGGTTTAGCTGCAAATGTAAACCAACCATACTCTATTGCATTTGTCAGGATAGGATTAATTGACTCTAATTTTTTATAATTTTTTTGACCTATATAACCACTAAACTCTATATTTTGTGTGCCATCAAAATATACAACTGGATTATCTTCAGTATCTCTTTCAACGATTATAGTTCTATCTTTAGAGAGTCCATACATAATTGTTGCTGTGTATTGATCAAATGCAGAAAGGAGTTCAACACCTGAAAAAGACTTACGTCCCTCAGCATCTCCATCAGCTATAATTGTTACAATTTCATCATCAGTGTAAACCAGAGCACCAACAACTGTCATCATCTGCTCATCTTCATTTACACGAGGACGTTGCCCTAGATATATATAATAACGTTTATCTTCACTCATAGAGATAACTATATCATAATGGCCATCATCAAAAAATGTTATCTTTTTACTCACGGTAAGTGCAGAGAGTTTCTGTGTTAAAGTTACACTTTTTGCATTACCATCAATGTTAAGCTCATTAACACTTGCTGTATAAGCAACTGATGCTGCTTCTTTATTTAAGTTCTCATCCATAAATCTAATATAAAGAGGTTTAGTACCTTTTGAAGGTATTAACTGTGCATGATTATCTTCTTTATCTCTAAACTTCTCTTCACGTAACTCTTTAGAAGAGATACGTCCTAGTGTGTCTATTTTAAGTATAAAATGCTCATTCGTAACTGTTACAAGATTATTTGAACTACTTGTTTCTACTGCCGCGATTACACGTCCAGCATCTGCTTCTACATTAACACTTGGAACTGTACCTACACTACTTTGTCCTGTTTGAACTTTAGTATCCTGTAGTACTTCTGATGCTACTGGTGGAAAAATTGCTGTATACCCTACGAAAAAAATTACTGATAACAGTACCGCTACTATTAATCTCTGGTTTGGTGACATTTTGTCTAACACATATTACCCTTTATATGAAAAATTTTTTATTATGTAATGTTGGTTCTTTTTATTTGGAACCAGCCAATATTTTATACTTCCTACTTCTAATTGAGCAGGCTTACAGTGGAGTTTATACAGCAATGCATACTCTATCCCTCCATCAAATAATTGATTACAACGTAGTATTCTAGTTAAAGAGTGGTAAAACGCACTTGAAATTGAGTTATTTTCGAAATTTAATCGTGCATATTCACTACAAGTGGGATAATACCTACAAGAACCGAAGCCAATGAGGGTAAAATACTTCTGATAAAACCATAGAAGTTTAAGTAATAGTTTTCGCATTTCTTAATACTTTGATAAAATCATTTTGGAGTTTTTCATGGTTAGAATCAAAGAGACCGACTTTTGCAACGAATACATAAGAGCCTGCTTTGAGTTTTGGAGAGTATTCACGAAATAGTGCTCGCATGCGACGCTTTGCTCGGTTACGCTTTACAGCATTTCCTAACTTTTTTGTTGCAGTAAAACCTACTTTATGAGTTTCATTTTGAGGAAGGAAAAAAAGGACAACACTATTAGAGTGCTGATTCTTCCCTTTGTTATATACATATTGAAACTCTTTATGGAGCTTCAGTGTATAGTATCCGCCTAAACTGACAATCTTTTACGACCTTTAGCTCTACGACGGTTTAAAACTCTACGACCGTTCTTAGTTGCCATACGTGCTCTAAAACCGTGAGTTCTTTTTCTAGGTGTTGAATGGGGTTGGTATGTTCTTTTCACTACATATCCTTATGTAAAATTAAGTTCGAAATAATACAAAAAATTTACTTAAAGTGTTGTTAAGTCACTACAACTTCTATATTTTCACCTTTTTTTATAAACTCTACATTCGATCCTTCTGCAACTTCCCCGCCTAAAATCAAGTCAGCTAGTTTGTCTTCAACTATCTCATAGAGGGCTCGCTTGAGTGGTCTAGCACCATAAACAGGGTCAAATCCAGCTTCAGCAATATATCTTTTTGCCTCAGGACTTAAAGAAAGTGTGATATCCCTGTCTTTTACTTTTTTGACAATACTTTCAAAGAAAATATCAACAATTCCGACTATATCTTCTTGTCCAAGTGCATTAAATATGACAACATCATCAAGTCTATTTAAAAATTCTGGCTTAAATGCCTGTTTTAATTCATTCATAACCATAGCATCAAGTTCTTCACCTGGCTCATTTGCGATTATCTTATCGCTTGCAAGATTCGATGTTAATATAATAATAGTGTTTGAAAAATCAACTGTTACACCTTTGTTATCAGTCAAACGTCCATCATCTAATACTTGTAGTAAAATATTAAAAACATCTGGATGTGCTTTTTCAACCTCATCAAATAAAATTACCGAATACGGTTTTCGCCTAACAGCTTCTGTCAGTTGTCCACCCTCTTCATAACCAACATAACCGGGAGCAGCACCCACAAGACGTGATACTGCATGTTTTTCCATATACTCACTCATATCTATTCGAATAAGCGCTTCTTGATTATCAAATAAAAATTTAGCAAGTGTTTTAGCAGTCTGTGTTTTACCTACTCCTGTAGGCCCTAGAAAGAGGAAACTACCTATTGGAGAGTGTTCATCACTTAAACCGGCTTTATTGCGTTTAATAGCACGGGAAACAGCATGAGTAGCTTTTTCTTGGCCGATTACTGTTTTGTTTAACTCATCTTCTACATGCAGTATTTTTGTCTGCTCTGATTGAAGCATTTTATTTACTGGTATATGTGTCCAGCGAGATACAACTCCTGCAATAGAATCTTCATCTACACTATTTTTAAGAAGTGTACCCGCTGCTTGTAATCTATCCCAGTTTTCATTTATAGTTTTTTCTTTTTCTATAAGTTTAGGAATATCTCCATACTCTATCTCTGCTGCCTTGTTAAAGTCACTTGTATTTTTCGCAAGTTCTGCTTCTCTACGCTTAACTTCAATCTCGCCTTTTATAGAAGAAATTTTTTCAAAGACCTCTTTTTCTGTCTCAAATTGAGATGTGAGCTTTTGAACCTCTTCCTCTACATCTGCGAGTTCTTTTTCTATCTCAAGTAGACGTTTTTTATTTGCAGGAGTATCTTCCATTTTAAGTGCTTCTTTTTCTACCATCAGTTCTGAACGCTCACGCTTTGCACGAGAGAGTACTGTGGGTTCTGACTCTATCTGCATCTTTAATTCGGCTGCTGCTTCATCGATAAGGTCAATCGCCTTGTCTGGTAAAAACCTATCTGCTATATATCTATCACTTAAACGTGCGGCTGCTACAAGAGCACTATCTGTAATCGTTACATTATGGTGAGTCTCTAAACGCTCTTTGATACCACGAAGTATCTGAAGCGACTGGTTAACAGTAGGCTCATCCAAGTTTATCGGTAAAAAACGACGCTGAAGGGCTGTATCTTTTTCAAAATATTTTCTATACTCCTTTAGTGTAGTCGCACCAATAGTATTTAACTCACCACGTGCTAGTGCTGGTTTTAAGATATTTGCAGCATCCATACTTCCCTCAGATGCACCTGCTCCAACAATAGTATGAATTTCATCAATAAAGAGAATAATATTTCCATTCTTTTTTACCTCTTCTATTACTGCTTTGAGTCTATCTTCAAACTCTCCTCTATACTTTGCACCAGCAATCAGTGAACTCATATCAAGGGCTATTACTCGTTTATTTTGCAGCGAAGTTGGAACATCCCCTGCATAAATTTTTTGTGCAAGTCCCTCAACTAGTGCTGTTTTTCCTACTCCAGGTTCACCTAAAAGCATAGGATTATTTTTAGTTTTACGAATAAGAATCTGCATCATACGTGTTATCTCTTCATCACGACCAATTACAGGGGAGAGTTTTCCTTCTGCTGCCTCAGTTGTTAAGTCAATACCATACTTAGCTAAAGAGTCTAGTGTTTCATCTGCACTTTGAGAGTCAATCTTAGATCCCCCACGTAAAGCCTCTATATTTTTAGTAAGCTCTAATGTATTTATGTACTTTGGAAGTATGCTCGAATATGGTGCAGAACTTAGGTTTGCAAGTAAATAAGTATCTACAGCTACAAAAGAATCCCCATTTTGCTCCATAAGTCCAGCAGCTTTTTCTAAAGTGTCTACAAAACCCTTAGAGAGTCGGATACTTTCTTTTGTTACACTTGAAGATTTTGGAAGTTTTTCACTTAAACTTTTTACATCTAATTCCATTGCCACTTTATCTACATTCATCTTTCGTAGTATCTGATTTAAAATAGAATCAGAGTTAGTTAGCAGTGCCCATAAAAAATGTTCACTCTGTACCTCTTGATTTTTATTATGTAAGGCTAAAGAGATAGCACTCTCAATTGCTTGTGTTAAATTATGTGTTAATTTCTCAAAAATATTGTTACTCATTTGATTCTCCTTTATGTAATCACATTATAGCAAGTTGAGTCACTAACTGTCAAGTTTTCTATATAGTTACTATCATATCTATCTTTTATAAATATCTTAATATTATTTCACTATAATTCCATTAAAGGATTGTACATGCCAACTGTTTTAGAAGCTTTACAAAATCGTTCTTCAAAAAGAGCGTACAGTGATAAAAAAATACCTCAAGAAACACTAGAGAGTATACTTACTGCTGCGGGGATGACACCTAGTGGTGCAAATATGCAACCATGGGTCACCTATGCTGTTAGTAATGCTGATACACTTAAACGTGTTGGTGATGCAGTCATTACTAAAATGGATGAAGGCATCACAAATGATCAATTTATTCAGTACTATCCAGTAAAATGGACAAATCCATATAAAAAGCGTCGTATAGTAACAGGTTCAAATCTTTATAAACTTATGGAAGTGGATAGAAAAGACAATGATACACGTATAAAAATGTGGAAAGACAACTTTAGATGGTTTGGTGCACAAACTGTTATATTTGTATTTACAAATAAATCGAATATAGATGGCTCTCAAGGAGCACTTATTGATTGTGGTGCATATATGCAAAGTGTTATGCTTGCAGCACAGGATTTTGGTATAGACTCTTGTCCTCAAGGTTCTACCACTGAGTTTGGCCGAGTTGTTGCTGAGGCACTTGAAGTCTCAGATGACTTAGCTCTCCTTTATAGTGTAGTATTAGGTTATTCAGACGGAGAAGCAAAAATAAACTCTTATCAACCAAAGCGTGTAAATTTACACGAGTCTGTAACTTTTATAGATTAATTTTTATGCTTGTAGCGCTCAAGCATACTTCTATTACCACTCAGTCCTCCACTATGTATATACAAAACACTCTCTCTTGTATTTTCTAAGAGAGATAGCCACATAGAGGGTGCATATAATAAATCAAACTCTACACCACTCTCTTTAAGTTTTTCATATATATCAAAGAACTCATCATATAATTTTGCAAAATGATACTTTTTTTTAGGATCTAAAATAATTAAGTTTTTAGGAATACTATGAAGTGCTTGCATCTGCTCTTTTAGATATCCTACATTACCTATACAGGGTATTGTATAAATTGTATATTCAGGTAAAGAGAGTGCAAGATAAAGTGCTGTAGTCCCTGTTCCTGAAGGTGTAGCTATAGCTTTTATGTTAGAAAACTCTTCTTCTTTAAACTGTACTCTTAGCTCCTCTGCTAATACTTCTAATCCCTCTTTTGCCCTTCTATCTGCCCCACCCTGGTCTATAAGTAATGTCAGTTCATCTAAGTTTAAACGTAGTCCTGATATATACTCTTTATATAAATCATTATCAAGCTCTACTATATGCATACCAAGAGAGAGTGCTTCATAATAATTTCCGTATTCTTGTGCTTTTATAATTGGGCTAATTGTTTTAGTGTAGTAGACAAACTCCCACTTTTTACTCTTACATATTGCTGCAAGTGCAAGCATTGCATTTGACTGAGTACCACCATAGGAGATGACTTTAGTAAAAGTATTTTTAGGAGTTTGAAGAAGAATATAGAGTTTCCTATATTTATTTCCAGAAAGATAAGGGTCTATAGTCTCATCTCTTTTTATAAAAAACTCTCGTCCTTCTAAAGTAATTTTAGAGATTTGAGAGACAGTGTACAAGTGTAATTCTTTACTTAATTGTAGCTTTTTTCTGAAGTGCTTCCATTTTTGATTGCATGACAGACTTGAATTTTTCCATCTTTAAACGTTGTTCTATAAAAGGCTTTACCGTTTTAAAATTTCTAGCTACTGCATTAGTTTTTTCTTGAAGATAAATAATATGGTACCCAAACTGAGTTTTAACAGGTGTCATTGTAATAGTACCTACTTTCATTGTAAATACTTTATTATTAAATGCTGGAACCATTTGTCCTTGAGCGAAGAAACCTAAGTCTCCACCTTTTGATCCACTAGGTCCAGTTGACTTAGACTTTGCTAATTCTTCAAATTTTGCTTGTAGTTTTTGACCACTTAAAGGCTTTAACTCATTAATGATTACTTTAGCATCTACCGCTTCTTTAACTAAGATATGACGAGCATGAACTGCTTCTTTTTCATTAAATTCTTCTTTGTTTTTATCATAATAGTCTTTGAGTGCAGCATCTGAAATTTTTATACCATCTACAACTTTTTTCTGCCATACTTTAATAGCCAGTTCTTTTTTCATACGTTCTTCAAGTTTTTTGTATTCTTTTTTATACTCTTTAGTTTTCAAAACACCTGTTTTTTGTGCATCACCATAGATCAATTCTTTACCAATTAACTGTTTAAGTACCTGCTCCCTAAATTCAGATTGCTTCTCCGCTGGAACTTGGTTAAATCTTCCTTGAGTCGCATTCATAAGTTCGGTATCAACGGCTTGTTGTGTAATTTCCGTTCCATTTACTGTTACAAGAGTGTTAGCTGAAGCAACAACTCCTATCAATAATACTGCAGATAAAATTTTTGTAGCTAATTTCATTCCCATTCCTTTGTTTTATACAGTTATTTTATTATGTATTAACTAATAGTTATTAAACGATATGGATTATAAACTTAAAGTTATTCATTATTCCATCATAGAATCCTTTATTATACTGCTTAACAGGAGTTTACTATCTGTGACTAAAAGTTATTTCCTTATCTTTTTTGATTAAAAACAGTAAAAGAACATCCATCTCTATTACTTTTATTTTAAAAAATTTTACTTGCTTATATCGTAAACAATGCTAAACTACCGTTATGATAAAAAAAGCCACAAAAAAAGAAATTTTAGAGATTCACCAACTCTTTATTGAGCGTTATGATGATGCAGTAACTGAACTTTCTTATACAAATGCTTATGAGTTAGTTGTAGCAGTTGCACTCTCTGCTCAGTGCACCGATAAGCGAGTAAATATTTTAACTCCACCTCTATTTGAAAAATACCCAGGAACAAAAGAGTTAGCAAATGCAGAGCTTGATGATGTTAAGTCTTTTATCAATTCATGTTCATTTTTTAACAATAAAGCAAAAAATATCATTCTTTTGGCACAAAGAGTTGAAGAAGTGTACGGTGGAGAAGTGCCGCTAGATACAAAAGAGTTACAAACACTTGCAGGAGTTGGTCAAAAAACTGCGAATGTTGTAATGATAGAGTACACAGGGGCAAACCTTATGGCTGTTGACACTCATGTATTTCGTGTTGCACATAGACTTGGACTTAGTGATGATAAAACTGCTATAGCAACAGAAGCTACACTTGTTAAAAAGTTTAAAAATGATCTACATGCATTGCATCAAGGTATGGTATTATTTGGTCGCTATATATGTAAGGCTAAAAATCCAGACTGCGAGAAATGTTTTTTAACTGAGTTTTGTAAAACAAAAGAAACTTTTAAAGTTTAGGTATAAAAAATGCTACAAATAAATATGATAAAAATAAGTCTTTTAATAATGGTAAGCATACTCTTTAGTGGCTGTGTGAACAAGCATGGTATATCTGCAAAGTATTATAGTGATTGTAAAGAGTATTACGATCTTCAAGGCTATTACCACAAAGAGTGTGGCAAAGATGATATTATTACTTATAAAGAGATTGGCGAAGCTTTAAAGAAAAAAAAGCCTGAACCTACTGGAAATGTTTACTAAAGGAGACTAAAGATGAGCACAGGGTTAATTGTATTTTTTGTAATCACTACCATTATTGGTATTGCAGTTGTGGTTGTATTTAGTGTTGATAGTATCGGGGCTAAATGTTTTGGGGCAGACGATAAAAGGAAAGAGTAACTACTTTATAGCTATAAAAGTTGCAAAGTTTGCCCAACGAAATAAAACCTCACAGTGAGTAAATCCTGCATTTTTCGCCATTTTAATATTCTCTTCTTCACTATAAGGGACAAGAACATTCTCTAAAGCCTCGCGCTTTTGCATTATCTCGTACTCCGAGTAACCCTGTGTTTTTTTAAAGTTATAGTAACATTCAATAAGGTCTTTGTTTAGTTTTGATTCATGACTAATCACTTTTTCACTAAATATAAATACACCCTTGTCTTTTAAACTAGTCACTATTTTTTTTACAAGTTCTTCACGCACCAGTGGTCTGATAAACTGAAGAGTATAGTTACTGATAAAAATATCAGCTGTTTTGTACTCATACTCCAATATATCTGCATTTACGACTTCTATATCAGCTCCATATGCTTCGCATTTTCTACGTGCTTGTTTTAACATAGCTTCTGAATTGTCTAAACCTACTAAGCTGGCATTTACATCCAAGTCTCTATGTATATTTAACAAAAGAGTAGCCGTGGAGCATCCTAAGTCATAAACAATACCACCCTCACTCAAATTTTTATGTGTAAAAAATTGTGTGATTTTTTGGCTCTCTTTATAAAAGGGAACACTCCGTTCTAACATATCGTCAAAAACAGCTGCGACCTCTTCATCAAATTCAAACTGTTTTTTTATCGGTTTTGTAAATACTTTATCATTCATAGATATAATTTTATCCTAAATAGCCTATAATTATTATATTTGTAAAAAAGGTTTTATATAGAACTTGGTATGAAAACACTTGTGTTACTTTTCCATATACTTTTTTTAAAACTGAGCATATAGAAAATATGGGCTTTTTCACCCAATAAACAACTCAAATATAATGCTATCTTTTAGAAATCAGAAAAAAATTAAGCTTTATACTCAAAGTCATCAAATAAAAAGATGTAGTGCTAGGTGTTGAAGAACTATTTTTAGCAATGAAAAAGATAAGACTTTTGATTCAAAAGTTTTTTGGTGTTTTGATCAAAATCGTCTTAAGCACCTACTTGACTTTTGCTATATAAACTACTCCCCCCCGGTACTCCAAGCATAAGGAGATCACCAAAAACTAGCTCTTTCTCTTTAGTCTCTCTTTATAGGCAGAAATAGAGTACTTACCCTGAGTATCATTTGCACCTGACTCATGCTCATATATAATACCTTGTCTTTGAGGTTTATAGTGTGTCTTTTTTATTGAAGTACTTAAGTTAGTCTCAATAGAACTAATAAGTCCACTTTTTAAATTCTTTAAAATACTTAAAACTATCTTTATATTTACATCATCAACTGTTAATTTTATTTCACTCATTTTTATCCTAAGAATACAAGAGATACTAGTTTCTATCCATCGCATTTAAGTCTTTAAATGCTTGAACAACTCTATCTACAAGAGTCTCTTGACCAGCACGAAGCCATTTACGAGGATCATAGTACTTTTTATTTGGTTTATCTTCACCCTCTGGATTTCCTATCTGAGATTGTAGATAGTCATTATATTGTTTTACATAGTTTTTAGTCCCAAGCCATGTAGCCCACTGAGTATCTGTATCTATGTTCATTTTTATAACACCATAACCGATTGCTTCGCTAATCTCGCTAGGTTCAGAACCAGATCCACCATGAAACACAAAATTTACTGGTTTGTTTGAAGTATTATGTTTTTCATTAATGAATTTTTGAGAGTTATCAAGAATTTTTGGAGTAAGTGAAACATTACCTGGCTTATAAACACCATGCACATTTCCAAATGAAGCAGCAATAGTAAAGTGAGGTGACACCCCACCTAAAACTTCGTAAGCTAAACATACATCTTCAGGTTGTGTATAAAGAAGTGTGTTGTCCATATCTGTGTTATCTACACCATCTTCTTCTCCACCAGTACAACCAAGTTCTATCTCTATACTCATACCAATTTTACTCATACGTTCTAAATAAGCTTTACAAGTAGAGATGTTGTAGTCTAATGGCTCTTCTGAGAGATCAAGCATATGTGATGAGAAAAGTGGTTTGCCCTCTTTTAAAAAATGAGCTTCACCTGCATCAAGAAGTGCATCTATCCAAGGAAGTAGCTTTTTTGCGGCATGGTCAGTATGGAGGATAACAGCAACTCCGTAGGCTTCAGCCATCATATGAGTATGGAGTGCACCAGAGATAGCACCTATTATTGCAGCTTTTCCATTCTCGTTACTTAGACCTTTTCCAGCATAGTAAGATGATCCACCATTACTAAACTGAATGATTACAGGAGAGTTTACTTTTGCAGCAGCTTCAATTACACCGTTAATTGAGTCTGTACTTACTACATTAACTGCAGGAATTGCAAACCCCATTTTTTTTGCATGTTCATACACTTTTTGTACATCTTCACCAAAAAGAACTCCGGGTTTTACAATATCTAAAATTCCATTACTCATAAATACTCACTT
Organism: Sulfurimonas sp.; assembly: GCA_003978465.1. Lineage (GTDB taxonomy): Bacteria > Campylobacterota > Campylobacteria > Campylobacterales > Sulfurimonadaceae > Sulfurimonas. The sequence goes on from QNZS01000026.1 coordinate 56,261, forward strand.
CAAAAAAATAATTCTGTTATTATATTTAAAAGTTCATTTAAAAGAACTTTTAAATATAATTCGTATACAAATAACGAATATTAAACAATGATAAAAAGTATGTTAGTCAATTCAAATATAGCTTTACCAAAATTTATTATTGGTCATGGATTTTAATGTATCTTAAATCCAATGTTCAAATGCTTTGACCCCATTTTTGGTTTAAGTTTTACCACTTTTCAGAACATATTTTTAAAAATGTAATTCTTTTGAGGGAATTAGAATAGCTGCACATACTGGTGAAGTTAATGAATTTGAAGATATACTAGCGATTAAGAACTTTATAGGTGATCGGCTCAATGTCTGTGCAAAGTACTTAGAGATTAAAAGTTTTCCTATTGCAACTGTTATGGTCTTAAATGCAGCCTAGTAAAATTTAAAAAATCAACTGTACAACATTTTAAAATAAACATGAATATGAAGACGAGACTGTCTGATTTGCTTGAAGAAGTCTAGGATTATTAATTCTCCAAACATTAACTACGATTCAATTATGTAAAAGGAACAAGATGAGATTAACAGTAGATGAATACTCTAAACATTTTAAAATGTCAAAAGAGATGATACATTCAAAACTTCGTAATGGAAAGCTAAACTACATTATAGAGGATGGTATTACATATATAATAGTTCCACGAAGTTCATTAAATCCGGAATTAAGAAGTGAAATACCTAATAATACACAAGATACACTTACGAAAGAAAAAATACTACCAAGCATAGCTATAGTTACAAAACCTAAAACGACTGTTGCTATGGTGTTAGGACTTTATCAACAAGAGAATCAACAACTCAAAGAGAAAATACTCCAACTTGAAACTAAGATAGATAGACTTATAGATGATAAAGAACAGATGTTACGTGACGAGATGGCAAAAATTGAACAAGTATATAGTTCAAAAGATGAGCAACTTAAAAGTATCTTAGAACTTGTAAATGCTAAACTTGCAGCTGGAGAGTCCCAGACAATTCACGAAATAGAAACTATTGAGAAAAAACAAGAGATTATAGAACTTAAACAGTATCTTAAAATACTTGATTTAGAAACCTATCAGAAAAAAGTAATAAAAAAAAGATTTTTAGCAGTATATGGTAAAGATATTCGTGTTATCAAACAAAATGGTAAGCTTTACTTAGACTTCTCTAAATATGATTATAGTGATTTGCTAGAATACTAGCAAATCCGTTCTCCCCTAAACTCAATTTCTCCTCCTTTTTAAACATTCATCAGTAATTTTCCTTTTAATTTTTTTTCAATCTAGTTTACTCAGCTCAGCTTTATATATAATACACGGTAAACCGTATATTATATTCATTAAAACTATTATTATAATATTTATATATTATATATATACTCAATATAATATAAATTATACAATTAATATACAATATTGTATTATTAAATGTATACTTAAGCATTTAATCCGTATAATAGTTCTATGCAAATCAATGATCTTTTTAATATCCTCCATAACTCATTAGAGTCTCAAAACAACGGAAGAAAAATATCTTTAAAAGATATGGCTTCAAATTTTGGTATCTCAATGCGTACATATCAAGACTGGAAATTAGGTCGGGCTAAACCACAGGCCGCTGCTACAGTTATGAAAATGTTAGGAAGTTTAGAAGATGCTGAAATTATTAGAACTGTGAGAAAAATAAATAAGTTATAGGAGTTAAGCAGATGAGTGCACTAACAACAAATGAACGAGATGGTCTAGATGAAGTATTTTTATCCATACATACAAATCAATATAAAAAGATAAAAGAAATTTCTTCTTTACTCATTTTTAATAAGCCTAAGCTTACCTTGAAAAAGCTCCTTAAAGTGGCTAAGAATGGACTCCAAGAAACAAAAACATCACAATTTATCCTAAAATTAAGTAAAAAGAAGAAAAATTTAAGCGAATAAAGTATAAAGTACACCTAGCTGAATTATTTCGTTCTTAACGAAAGTTCGGAAATATTTTAATCCAAGGGTAAATTTATGAACAAAGCTCAATTCGTTGAATTAGTACAAGCAAGTGGCGAGTATAAGACTAAAGTAGAAGCAGAAGCTGCTATTAAAGCATTTACAGATGCAGTTACAAATGCATTAGTTAAGAAAGAAGATGTTTCTTTAGTTGGTTTTGGTAGTTTTACTGCTGCACTTCAAAAAGGAAAAAGTGGTAAAGTTCCTGGTACTGATAAGACTTATACTACTCAAGATAAAATGGTTCCTAAGTTTAAAGCTGGTAAAGGTCTTAAGGATCGTGTGGCTTCAGGCAAATAGTAACTCAAAACAATACCAACTTTAGCAGGTATTGTTTTACCATCACAATAAATATATCTTCTCTCACATCTTTTTTAAAAAATCTACATAACTTGCTACTCTAGCTGCAATTATTATCAAAAGACTTACAATCTCTCTAAAGAAAGAAATCCACTTCAGTACTCGTTAGTACCCTAGACAATACTGCAGACCTTAGTACAAATTTTAGAATATTAGATAGAGAAATTAATTTTCATAACACTAATCAATATGCTAAAGTACTACACCTTATTGCAAAAAAAATTAAAATATTCTTATCCTTAATAACTCTATGAGTAGAGAAAAACTTAGAGATGACCTGACTTAATTTATAGAAGACAAATCTGAATTTATCCATAGTGATACCGCTCCAATTAATCAAAATTTAGATAACTTACTCTTTTGTAACTATTCAAATATAAATTGCTCAATACGAATAATATTATTCTTATTGATTTATGTTTTACAAGCGAAAATGAGATAGAATATGTCTTTAATTTAACATATACATCAGGTGATGTAGTGTACGAAAAGAGTGTCAAGAGATTAAGGAACCAAGGAATAGATATGAACAAGGTCAAAAAAAGTAATGAAGAGTGGAAAGCACAGTTAAGTTCTGAGGCCTATTCAGTATGTAGGGAGCATGGAACAGAAGCTCCATTTTCCGGTGAGTTTAATGATAATAAAGCAGATGGTACTTACAAATGTGTATGTTGTAGTACTCCTCTTTTTGAGTCAGCTGCAAAGTTTGACTCAGGCACAGGTTGGCCAAGTTACTTCGAAACAATCGAAGATACAGTTACTGAAATAAAGGATGGTACTTACGGAATGATGAGAGTTGAAGTCGTTTGTAGTACTTGTGATGCTCATTTAGGGCATGTTTTCCCAGATGGTCCAGAGCCAACTGGTCAAAGATACTGTATCAATTCTGTCTGTTTAACATTTGAGGAAGAGTAATATGCATAAGTTTACTGCACTATTTTTGACATTTCTTTTAAGTTTTAGTGTGATTTCATGTAGTTCTGAACCTACTCAAGCTAATAAAAGTGCAACTCCTATAACAAAACAAGTCAATATTGTACATCCTATAATAGTACTTAAGACAAGCGAAGGTGACTTGGAGATAGAACTTTTTTCTGATGTTGCTCCTTTAGCTGTTGAAAACTTTATGACTCATATCAAAGATGGATATTATGATGGTATTGCTTTTCATAGAATTATCAAAGACTTTATGATTCAAGGTGGTGATCCTACTGAGAGTGGTACGGGAGGAGAGTCCATCTGGCATATCGATTTTAAAGATGAGTTTGTAGACAAAACATTTAATAAGTCAGGTGTTTTGGCTATGGCAAACCGTGGTCCTGCTACAAATGGTAGTCAATTTTTTATCACAACAGCTGCTACACCTTGGCTCAATGGTCATCATACTATTTTTGGTCAAATTACTGCTGCATCATTTATAACTCTTACACAACTCAATAACACTGCACTAAATGGTAGTAAACCAATCAAAAGAGTACAAATCGACAAAGCCTATATAAAAAGTGAAGGAAAATAATGGAAATCCAAACAATGAAAAAGCTCGAAGAAGAAGCACTTAAAAAAAGTGGTACAGATTTTACACGCTTAGGTTTTGCACTATTTTTTATGATTGGTGTACTTACTTTTAGTTTTTTAAGTAATGGCGGAATTCCTAACAATATGTTCTTAGCAGTAGCTGCACTTATCGGTGCATATATGGCTATGAATATCGGTGCAAATGATGTAGCAAATAATGTTGGACCTGCTGTTGGTTCAAAAGCTATGACTATGACTATGGCAATTGTTATTGCTGCTGTATTTGAAGCAGCTGGTGCACTTATTGCCGGTGGAGAAGTTGTAAAAACAATTAAAAAAGGTATTATCGACATCTCTGCATTTGGTGGTAATGCTGATCCTTTTATCTGGGCAATGATGGCTGCACTCTTAGCTGCTGCACTTTGGCTGAACTTCGCAACTATGATGCGTGCTCCCGTTTCAACTACTCACTCAATTGTTGGTGGTGTTATGGGTGCAGGTATTGCAGCTGCTGGATTTGATATAGTAGACTGGGGTACAATGGCAAAGATTGCTGCTTCATGGGTTATATCACCTGTTCTTGGTGGTGTAATTGCTGCAGCATTTTTGTTCTCTATTAAAAAGTCTATCGTATTTCAAGATGACAAGGTTGCCGCCGCAAAAAAATGGGTTCCCATTTTTGTTTCTATCATGTCATGGGCTTTTGTAACATACCTCACACTTAAAGGTCTAAAAAAAATATGGCCTCAAATAGTTGAGATACTTAACTACTTACCACTTGTAAGTATCGAGATGACAAACAAACCTTCTTTACTTACAGCTTTAGTTATGGGTGGAGTAGTTGCTCTAATTGTATTCATTTCAGTAAGAGTGAAACTATCTTCCAATACTACAGCTATAGAAAACACAAAGGCATCAGTAAATACTCTTTTTACTATTCCTCTTGTTTTTGCCGCTGCACTTCTTAGTTTTGCTCACGGTGCAAATGATGTTGCGAATGCAATTGGTCCCTTAGCTGCGATTAATGATGCAATTGTAAATGGTGGTATCTCAAGTAAGGCTAGTATCCCACTATGGGTTATGGGAGTTGGTGCATTAGGTATTGCCCTTGGTCTTGGTCTTTATGGTCCTAAACTCATTAAAACGGTAGGAACAGAAATAACAGAACTTGACCAAATTAGAGCTTTCTCTATCGCTATGGCTGCTTCTATTACTGTTATTATTGCATCACAGTTAGGTCTGCCGGTTAGTTCAACTCATATCGCCATCGGTGGTGTTTTTGGTGTTGGTTTTTTAAGAGAATATCTACACCTCAGCGACACTACTTCTATTGAAGAAGACAAAAGTATCATCAAGGATGAGAAGTCAAACCTCAATGCTTACAAGGCTGAACTTTCTAAGTTAGATAAACAAGATGAAAAAAGTACAACACAATATGAAAGAGTACTTGAGCTTTATAAGTTCATCGCTGATGAAGAAAAAATCATTAAATCTGCTAAAAAGCATATCAAACAGATAAAAAGAGTAGAGTATGTGAAACGTGATGCTGTGAAAAAAATAATTGCAGCATGGTTGATCACTGTTCCCGCTGCTGCAATACTTGCAGGTTTATTATTTTTCATGATTAAAGGTATTATGGTTTAGACTTACACCTTATTCAGGGCCTCTTGAAGTTTGATAGCTTGAGAGTGCTCTGCAACATCATGTACTCTAAGTATTGATGCACCATTTCTTACTGCTTCAAGATGTATAGCAAGAGTTCCACCTAGTCTTTCATTCGCTTCTTTGTTATTATCTAACTTCGCTATCATTGACTTTCTAGATCCACCTACTAAAAGAGGTTTTCCTAAACTCATAAAATGTTCTAAATGTTTTATAAGTTTAAGGTTATCATTTAAAGTTTTTCCAAATCCAATACCCACATCTAATATAATATTTTGTATTCCATAAGACTCGGCCTTTTTCATTCGCTCTTGTAAAAAGAGATATACATCATCTAAAATATGAGTATACTCTGGCTTATCTTGCATAGTTTGAGGTGTACCTTGCATATGCATTATAACTACGGTAGCACTATATTTGGCACAGAGTTTACAAACCTCATCATTGAGTAAACCAGTTATGTCATTGACTACTTTAAAGCCTGCATTTAATGCTTCTTCTATAACTATGGGTTCATAACTATCTATACTGAACTCCACTTTTTCATAAAGTTTTTTCTCTTGTATCATCTCTAAAAGTGGTTTAACACGAAATAGTTCTTCTGCTGCACTAATTTTTTTTGCATTAGGTGCTGATGAAACAGCACCTATATCTATAATACTCGCACCTTCTTTTATCATTGACTCTATCTTTAACACTGCATCTTCTGCATTAAAACGGCTATCTGCATAAAAACTATCATCATTAGCATTTATAACACCCATTACTTGTACAACTTTAGGCATTTCTACTAAGACTATTTCTTTTAGTTTATGTGCTAAGTCTTTTAAACCAAAAGGCTGTGCTAACTCTTTTCGTCCTAATATTTTAAGTTGTGAACTTGTAGCGATAAGTAGACATTCTACAGTTGGGGTTTTTGCGAGTACTGTTCCTCGAGGTACAGCTAAATCTGCACCTATTGAGAGAGCATCTTGTTTTAAGATATTTGCTGCACCAACATTGAGGTCTTTTATTTTTATTATATGAGTTTTAGCCTTAGCACCTAAAATACTTATACCACCTGCATCTACATTTATATCTTTTAAATATTTTTTTATATCAATTGTATTACTAAGGTGCTCAACTATCATTTCTTATCTCTCGCGAAACTCATAAGTAGCATTGCTAAAACACTTTGTGGCCGGGAGTTCAGACTTAACAGTCTATATGCTTTATCAAAGTTATCTAACTGTAAAGGTGATAAGATAAGCATATCAACAACTGTCGCTCTATGAAAGAGTGCTTGGACTAAGTCTTTTGCTTCCTCTTTTTTAACTTTACTATTCTCTTTTAAAAAACTAAATACATCTTTATAATCAAGCTGTGCTAGATTTAACTCTATCTCATGAACTATGTGGTGATTATTTATTTTTAAGATTGGAAGACGAGAACGGACAGTTCTTAAAAGATTTGACTTTGTTGGGCTTATAATGATAAATTCAATGTTTTTGGGAGGTTCTTCAAGGAGTTTTAAAAGAGAATTTTGTGCTACATCTGAGAAATCACTCGAACCTAAGATAATATACTTTATATTTGACTCACTAATATATGCTTCAGCTAAAATAGCCTTTGCATGTTCTAACTTAAAAACCTCTCCTATAATAATAAACTTCACAATACGAAAGGGTTTTAACTGCTCCTCAAGTCTACTTACTTCTGACTCAATATCATCAGAGATAATAATATGACCTTTAATGTTAGGAGCTTGCATCTACTTCTCCAAACATGGTAGCATTAAGTGACGCATCAAAAAGTCTGTAAAGCTGTAAGAGTTTTACATCTAAATCTTTATCATAGGACTTTAGAGTAAAAGCATTATTAAAGTCTTCATCAAACATCCAATAGTAACTATTATCCTTTCTTTTGGCAATATCGCAACGTTTATCATTACCCTTACCAATATACCAAAAAAAACAGTCTTCTTTGTAAGAGAGAGAAATCATATCATCAACGACATCTATCATGTCACCACCATTAATACTATTGTAATGTACACAGATGTTATCTATACTTATGATTGGGATAAGAGGACGTTCCAACTGCTGCGTATTAACAGATGAGAGTATATATGTTTCTAGCCATTTATGTTTTTCATCTGTAATAAGAATAATTGTCTTACCTTGAAGTATTTGTTCTAGGGCATATGCAGTTGTTTTAGACCATTCAAAACGCTGCTCTTCGAGCCATGAGAGACTTGCACCCTCTTCACGTATAGCATCTAAACTCCATTGTGCAAAATCGGGTGCATATGAATTTGGCATAAGATTATTTATCTAACTCATATGCAGCATGAAGTCCACGAACAGCTAATTCTGCATACTTTTCATCAATAACCATACTTACTTTTATCTCTGATGTAGAGATCATGTTGATATTAATGTTATTTTCAGCCATAGTAGAAAAAGCTTTTGCAGCTACACCAGTATGACTTCTCATACCAACACCAACTACTGATACCTTACATATATCTTCATTGTAAGAATCTGCACTAATCTCACCATCTTTAACAAAACTATCGACTATCTTTTTTGCATTATGAAGATCATTTACAGGAACAGTAAAGTCAATATTTGTATTACCATCATGTGCTTTATTTTGAATAATCATATCAACATTTACCTCAGCAGTAGCAAGACGGTTAAAAATATCCGATGCTATTCCTGGTCTATCTTTTACACCCATAAGTGAGATACGTGCTTGGTTTCTGTCTAATGCTATTCCGCTTACTAATGGTGCTTCCATGATGTTTTCCTCTTTTGTTATTAATGTACCCTCTTCATTTGAAAAGCTTGTTCGTGTTACTAAGTTTACATTTAACTTTTTTGCCATCTCTACTGAACGATTTTGAAGTACTTTTGCACCAAGAGATGCTAATTCTAACATCTCATCATAAGAAATTTTATCAAGTTTTTTAGCTTTAGGTTCTATTCGTGGGTCAGTTGTATAAATACCACTGACATCTGTATATATTTCACAAAGGTCAGCTTTTAGTGCTCCTGCTATAGCTACAGCTGAAAGGTCACTTCCACCACGACCGAGTGTTGTTACATCACCCTCTTCATTTACACCTTGAAAACCAGCGACAACAATAATTTTTCCGTTTTTTATAGCATTTTTCATTACTTGAGTATCAATACGCTCTATACGAGCTTTTGTATGATGAACATCTGTTACTATACCAGCCTTACGACCCGTCATTGCGGTAGCATCATGACCTATTTCTTGAAGAGCAATAGCAAGTAGTGATGCTGTAACTCTTTCACCTGCAGATAGAAGCATATCCATCTCAGGTGCTGCAGGGTGCGAAGAAAAATGTTCTGCATATCCTACAAGTTTATTTGTCTCTCCACTCATAGCTGAGACAACAACTACTACATCATTACCATCTTTTGAAGTTGCACTGACACGGTTAGCTACATTTTGGATTCTATCTAAATCACCAACACTTGTTCCACCAAACTTTTGAACTATTAACATTTATAAAAGTCCCTCTTCTCTAAAATAATTTATCACTTGCTCATATACATCTTTTTTAAAGTGTGCTATATTCGCTAAAACTTCTTCAGGGCTAACAAATTTATGTGTACAGAATTCTGGATGTTCTGTTTCTAGGTTAATTTTTGCATTTTCGCTGAGTTTCATTAAAAAATATCTCTGCATTTGGCCCTTGTATGGCTTCATCTTATTTGCTATTTTTGCTGGAAAGTCATAGGAGATCCACTCAGGGTATTCTGCAACAATCACGGCATCTTTTGTTCCAATCTCTTCTTCCATCTCACGAAAAAGTGCTTCTTTAACCTCTTCACCCTTGTCAATTCCACCTTGTGGGAACTGCCAAATATTGGCTAAGTCATTACGTTCTGCAATAAAAATTTCTTTTATCTCTGGATAGTTACTTGAAACAATAATCATCGCCACATTTGGACGATACTCAGTTTTTATAGCCTATGTTATTATTATAGCAATTATACAAAAGAAGTGATTAAAATAAGATAATTTATAGCTTTAAAAATACCCTAAATTAAAATAAGGAAGAACCTATCCATAAACGAGGTAAGTAAAGAGTAAAATAATGACATGATTGAAGTATTTATTAATACACTTGAAAACACTCTCATAGCAGATGTAATTTAATATATTTAGGTTTATGCTATTCTTCTGAGTATTATGTTATTGGGTATATTTATATCTATTCTCATCCTACTTTTAGCACTATTATAAGTTAATTCGTTATACTTCGCATTATGTTATTATATATCCATATCCCATTTTGCGATTCTAAATGCTCTTACTGTGCTTTTAACTCTTATGTTGATAAGTTTCATCTCAAAGAAAAGTACATGGACTCTCTTTTTGTACAACTCAAACACGAATTAAAAAGATTTAAAACACAACCAGACTCGATAGAGACTATTTTTATTGGTGGAGGGACTCCTTCTACTGTTGCACCTGAACTATATAAAGATATTTTCACTTACTTAAAACCTTATCTAAAAAAAGACATTGAGATAACAAGTGAAGCTAACCCCAATAGTGCAACATATGAATGGCTAAAGGGAATGTATGAGCTTGGTGTGAACCGCATTAGTTTTGGAGTACAGAGTTTTGATGAGAAAAAACTTAAAGTACTCAACCGTGCTCACTCTCCTCAAATGGCAAAAGATGCTATAAATAATGCAAAAAAAATAGGCTTTAAGAATCTCTCACTTGATTTAATTTATGCAACATTAGGTGATACAAAAGAACTTATTGCTCATGATATAAACACGGCATTTACTCTTCCAATAAATCACATAAGTGCATATGCCCTCACTATAGAAGAAGGCACTGCATTTGAGCATAAACCACAGATGAGTAGTGAGCAGTTAGAACTTACATCTTGGATATTTGAGACTATCGAGGCGAAGGGACTACCTCAATACGAGATAAGTAACTTCGGAGAATATCACTCCTCACACAATCTTGGGTACTGGAAGTATACAGACTATATGGGAGTTGGTGCAGGTGCAGTTGGTAAACTTGAACTACAACGCTTTTATCCAAATCCAGATATAGAAGAGTATATTAAAAATCCCTGTATTATTAAAGAAGAATTATTGACACAAGAAGATAAAAAAATCGAACAATTTTTTCTAGGAATGCGTTCATGTGTTGGTATTCATTCAAACTTATTTAGTTCCAGAGAGAGGAAACAAGCAGATATACTTGTTCAAGAGAATAAACTAGATTTAATTGCGGATATATTTTACAACAAAGATTATCTCCTAGCCGATGAAATAACTCTGTTTTTAACTTCATAATCACTCTTTAATCATTCTTTCGCTAACATTCCCATATTAAAATAACTAAAGGTTTGCTATGTTTGGTATGGGTTTCACAGAAATACTTATAATTGCTGTTATTGCAATACTCTTTTTAGGTCCAGATAAACTTCCTGGTGCTATGATAGCTGTCGCTAAATTTTTTAAATCTGCTACAGGGGCGATAGGTAATCTTAAAGATACATTCGAAGAAGAGATGAATGTTAGTGATATGAAAAAAGAAGCTCTTGCTTATAAAGCACAACTCAACGATGCCACTTCAATCTTCACTGAAGCAACAAATCTAAAAGCTCAAGTTGGTTCACAAATAAGTTCTATGCTTGGGAATGACGAAGAGATAGATGATGACAAAGCGACAGGCGATGACAAAGCGACAGGCGATGACAAAGCGACAGGCGATGACAAAGGAAGAAGTGCTAAAACTCCAGAAAATACAGCACCAAAAGTATCTCAAAAAGTGACCTTTAAAAAGAAACCTAAAAAAGAAGAAAATATAAATGTTTGATGAAATCCGCCCTCACCTAGTAGAACTCAGAAAAAGACTTGCTATTTCAGCAGGAAGTCTTATAGTTATGTTTTTTGTAATGTTTTATTTCCATGAACCTATACTTACTTGGATGGTTGAACCACTCAACACCGCACTAATAGAAGTAGGTAAGAAGTCTGTTCATGCAGCAGATGGAATGATTACTACCTCTCAAGTTGGTGGTGCATTTTTTGTAGCCATTAAAGTTGCTTTTTTCGCAGCTATCATGGGTGCTTTACCGATTATACTTTCACAAATATGGATGTTTATCGCACCTGGCCTTTATAAAAATGAAAAAAAGATGATTATCCCTTTTGTTCTTGGTGGAACTATTATGTTTACAATTGGAGTCCTCTTTGCTTACTATGTTGTTACTCCTTTTGGATTTGATTTTCTCATTACTTTTGGTAGTTTTAAATTTACACCTCTTATCAACATAGAAGATTATGTTGGCTTTTTTACTAAAATAATGTTTGGTTTTGGTTTAGCATTTCAACTTCCTGTTTTTGCTTACTTTTTAGCACTTTTAGGACTTGTAGACGATAAACAAATGATTGCATTTTTTAAATATGCAATTGTTATTATCTTTATAGTTGCAGCACTCTTAACACCTCCAGATATACTGACACAGCTTCTTATGGCTGGACCATTAATAATTCTTTATGGTATCTCTATTCTTATAGTAAAAATGGTTAACCCAGCTGAGGATGAAGAAGATGCCGATGAAGAAGATGCCGATGAAGAAAGTGCTACTAAAGCAATTCAGATAGAAGAGTCTAAGTAAGTTATTTATGCCTTTAAAAAAAGAATACCTAACAGCAAGCTATGACTTCTCACTACCAGAGGAGCTTATAGCAACACACCCTGCTTCACCACGTGACCATGCTAAACTTTTAGTTTATGATAGAAAAACTGACACTATTATTCACACAAATTTTTATGATTTTGAAAAATATATACCAAAAGAGTGTGCACTTATATTTAACGATACTAAAGTTATCAAAGCAAGACTTTTTGGAAAAAAACCAAGTGGTGGTAAGATAGAACTACTAATAAACCGTGCACTTAATGCTAATGATATTAATGTATATATACGTGGTAAAGTAAAAGTAGATAGTGAAATTATTTTTGATGAAGGTTTACTTGCAAAAGTTATACAACTGAGTGAAGAAGGAAGTCGAATAGTAAACTTCTACCAAAATGATATCCTACTACGCTTTGAAGACTTACTCCCTATTATAGAGTCAATCGGTCATATACCACTCCCTCCTTATATACAAAGAGAAGATAATAAAGATGATGAGAATGAGTATCAAACTGTATTTGCTAAAGAGGAAGGTGCTGTAGCTGCACCTACAGCATCTCTACATTTTACTACTGAACAACATAAAAGAATCTGTAAAAATTTTAATCATGCCTATGTGACACTTCATGTTGGTAGTGGCACTTTTAAACCTGTAGATGCAGAAATAATAACTGATCACCCTATGCATTCTGAGTATTATGACATCTCAAACAAGGCTAAAGATATTTTAGATTCACAAACTCCAATACTCAGTATTGGAACAACATCTACCAGAACTATAGAGTTCTATGATAAGCATGGCAGAGTACAAAGAGGCGAAGCAAATTTATTTCTTCACCCCAATAACAAACCGAGTCGTGTAAATCATCTACTTACTAACTTTCACCTACCAAAATCAACACTACTTATGTTAGTCGCATCATTTATTGGACTAGAAAAAACACAAGAGTTATATGCCGAAGCCATAAAAGAGAAGTATCGTTTTTACTCGTATGGTGATGCTATGTTACTTATCAATTAAACGAATTTTATACTTATAAGAGTTTACACACCATTTTTTATTTCATCTCGTCACTTAGTTCAGCTTCAAAAATCCTACTCGGATGTTTTTGTAAAGCCTCAGTGTAAGATGGGTTTAATTTACAAAACTCTAAAGAGTCATCACTCTTTTTATCATATTAAAGTCTATTAATATAGACTAGCTCCACATCTTTTAGTAGCTCTTTTGACTCATACAGTGCTTGAAGAGTATTTTTATGAGGATGTCCTATTGCTATCGCTATTCCATGGCTTTTTGCAACTTTTATAGCTTTTTTAATCTGCTCTAGTACATAAGGTTTATCCATATGGTGGTCTAAAAAAACATCTCGTGACATATACTTAAGCCCAAAGTTTTTAAGTACTTTGGGTGCTTTTGTATGTGCTGTAGTTCTACTATCTATAAAATGAATATTGTTTGCAGTTAGTGCAAAAATAAGCCTGTTCATAGCCACTTCACTTGAAGTAAATTTACTTCCTGTATGGTTATTGATGTATTTTACTTTAGGGAAGAGTTCTTTGATCTCTTTTATTCTCGCAGATATTTTAGTTTGTTCATCATTAATACGAAGAGTATTTGGCTCTTCCGCACTCCAGTTTTGTGCTTCCATAGGTAAATGGACCATATATAGTTTTTCAAGTTTTGCAAGTTTTGCTGTATTTGGCCTTCCCTTACTTGGAGGTAAAAACGACATAGTAAGGGGGAGTTTTAAACTCTTTATAGCTTCTACTTGTCTTTTTGTTCCTACGTCGTCAATGATAATTGCTAAACGAGCTTTATGTGGTGTAATAACTCTTTTTCTCTTCGCCATTTTTGGTACATTTGCCAAAGAATTTCCATCAATTTCATGCGATGCTGAAATATAGTGTTTCGTCTCTTTTTTAAGGACACTTTTAAGTCTTGTATTCACACTTAGGGGCATTTTAATTAGGCTATTTTCTAACTTTTTTAGTAGTGCTCTTTGTGTGGCATTTTCTTTGGAACGAATCTTCTCGGTTTTAGTTTTTCCATCAGAAAAACCTATATAGTAACCAGCGAACAGAGCAGTTATAACAAGAGCTATAAGAGCTAAAGTCCATGCTATATAGGTAAGTATTGTAGTGTTTGTTTTCTTTTTTTGACTCTTTTTTCGTTTTGCCATTTATATTTATTCTTTATTTTGTTTTATGAAACTATACCCTCTTAAATATTAATATGAAATTTTATTGCAATTTGCTATATAATCTAGTTAAATTAATAATAACCCTTTAAGCCATATTTATGTATAATTTCGGTTCCTTTCTCTTTGTAATGTCTTAATTTAAGATATTATATGTTAGAGCATTTGTGCTTTTATCCGAGGGGGAAACATACGCCATAACGGCAAATACCAAGAGGAGATCATATTATATGAGAAACTACGAAAACTTAGTAATCGTAAAACCTACATTAACAGCAGAAGAAATTCAAGCACATGTTAAAGCTATCGAAGAAGTTATTACTTCAAACGGTGGTGAAATAATTGCTACAAGTCCAATGGGAATGAGAAAATTAGCTTATCCAATTGAAAAAAATGAACGTGGTTACTACCATGTTATCTATTCATCAATTGCTCCATCAGCAATTACTGAAATTGAAAGACGTTTCCGTATTAACGAAGATCTACTTCGTTTTGTAACTATTAAGTACGATACAAATCGTGAAATAGCTGCATTTAACGGTATGGTTGAAAAAGCTAAAAAAGCAGCAGAAGTTCCAGCGAAAGTTGAAACTCCAGCAGTAGAAGAAGCTCCAACTGAAGCACCAGCAGTAGAAACAGCAGCTCCAGTAGCTACTGAAGCAGCAGCTGAGTAATACTCTTTAAGAGTAGAAAATTGAAGGAAAACGCATGTTCAATAAACTAATTTTAGTTGGTAACCTTACACGTGATATCGAACTTAGATACTCTCAAAGCGGAACAGCAATAGCAAAAACTGCTATCGCAACTTCTCGTAAATTCAGCAGTAATGGTGAAAAGAAAGAAGAAGTATGTTTTGTGGATATTACATTTTTTGGTAGAAGCGGTGAGATTGCAAACCAATATCTTCGTAAAGGTAGTAAAATACTTGTAGAGGGTAGATTAAATTTTGAACAATGGGTAGACCAAAATGGACAAAAACGTTCTAAGCACTCTGTGATAGCAGAGACTATGCAAATGCTTGACTCTAAAGGGGATAACCAAAGTAGCGGATATAATGCTCCTTCAGATACTCCTACAGAAGATGCAAATCAAGGTGCTCAATACAATGCTCCATCGCAAGGTCAAGGTCAAAGTTACCAAAAGCCTCAGCAGCAACAGCAGTCGTATCAAAAACCTGCACAGCAACAAAGTTATAACAATAACCAAGCTGCGCAGCAGCAAAGTCGTCAAATGCCTAGTCCAGACACTGTACCATCTTACGATATTAACGAAGATGAAATTCCATTTTAATAGATAACATATAAGGAAATACCATGCCAGAAAAAAGAAAATACAAAAAAAGATATTGTAAATACTGTGAAGCAAAAGTAGACTTCATGGATTATAAAGATGCGGGAGCTTTACGCTTCTCACTATCTGAAAGATATAAAATCATGCCACGTCGTTTAACAGGTAACTGTAAACGTCACCAAGATATGATTTCTATCGTAATCAAACGTGCTCGTGCAGCTGCACTAGTACCATATACTGTAACTCGTAAACAAGTTGTAGTTGCTCCATTCGAAAACCTTAAATAGGTTTTCTTTTACTCCCAATTTCTTGGGAGTAATCCTACTTATCCTATTTAGGAATATTTTTTGCTTTATATAACTAAAAAGTGAAGCAATGACAAAAACTCTCCTTCTACTACTATTCACAATATCACTTTATGCGACTACATCTAATTACTCTATAATCGTAAACAAACCTTTTGATGCTGTTCTCTTTGACATCACACAAGACTACGATAGAACTATAAGTGCAGTTGGATTCTCAAAAGAGTACAAAAACAATTCTAATCGTCCTTTATCTTATACTAATGCTTTTGACTACTTAGCAAGTGTCTCACAGAAGTTTGGCTCACAAATGCATCTAATAAAAGTAGATAAAACAGCCAAAACAATTCTCTCAAAAATCTCTAATCTTCCTAAGTTTAATAAAGCGTCAGCTCTTGTAAAAACTCCTACGAATGGATACTTTATAGGTGGATATACACTTGACGGTTCATTACTTATTATCAAGTTAGATGAAAGAGCAAACTTACTCTACTCTAGAACTTTTGGAACAAAAAACTACGACAGAATGAATAACTTAATTTTAATGAGTGACGGTGGGGTTTTAGCAGTTGGTTCTTCAATAACATCACGTTCAAGTTCCGATAATATGTTTAACACAGGACTTGGGAACAATGATATTTTTATCACTCGCTTTAGTAAAGATGGACAAAAGCTCTGGAGCAAAAAATATGGTACTATCTATGATGACGAAGGTATTGATGCGGTTGAAGCAACAGATGGTTCCATTATAGTTATAGGAACTACCTCTTATGAGAAAAATAGAGAT
>QNZS01000045.1 GCA_003978465.1 Sulfurimonas sp.
TCTTCAAACAACTATGGTTTTGCTCTTGCGGTTGAAAAACTTATAGATGTAGAAGTTCCTCGTCGTGCAAAAGTTATTCGTATGATGCTTTTAGAGATTAATAGACTTATGTCTCACCTGTTCTGGCTTGCAACAACTGCTCTAGATATTGGAGCGATGACAGTTTTTTTATTCGCTTTCCGTGAACGTGAGTACTTAATGGATATTATCGAAGGTTATTGTGGTGCTCGTTTAACACATGCAGCTATCCGTATAGGTGGAGTTCCTCTAGATATTCAAGATACTTTTTTATCTCAACTTAAAATATTCCTTGATAAATTACCACAAAATATCAAAGATTATGAAGACTTACTTGATACTAACCGTATCTGGTTAATGAGAATGGAAGAGGTTGGTGTGATTTCAAAAGAGATGGCACTATCATGGGGTTGTACAGGTCCAATGCTTAGAGCATCTGGTGTAGCTTGGGATATTCGTAAAGAAGAGCCGTACGAATTATATGATGAAGTAGAGTTTAATGTACCTTACTCTGATAAGGGTGATAACTTTGCTCGTTACCGTATATATATGGAAGAGATGAGAGAAAGTGCAAAGATTCTTTATCAAACAATTGATATGTACGAAGAGACAGTTAAAAATGGTCAAACTGACCTAATGGCTCATTCTCCAAAATATATATCAGCACCAAAGATAGATATAATGACTCAAAACTATTCTTTAATGCAACACTTTGTTCTTGTAACACAAGGTATGAGACCACCAGTTGGTGAAGTTTATATTGCAACTGAGTCACCAAAAGGTGAACTTGGTTTCTTTATCAATTCCCAGGGTGGACCATATCCTTATAGACTAAAGTTACGTGCACCGTCTTTTTGGCACACAGGTATTTTAACTGACCTTTTACCAGGTCACTATATTCCAGATGTTGTATCTATTATTGGTACTACAAACATTGTATTTGGTGAGGTAGATAGATAATGAAAAGATATGATTTAAGACATTTAAAAGACAATTTTGATCCTCGCATGAAAGAGATTCTTAGTGAGTCTCATAAAGCAACTGAAACATTGATATTTCTTTTTGAAATTGGTGATTTTACTCCAGTTCAAAGAAGTGCAGATTTAGTAAAAGAATGTGGTTATGAACTATATAATTCACTAAAATTCAACGAAGTCGACTGGACTATCGTTGCGAAGAAAGATTAGGAATTATTGTGAATAATGTAACTATAAACATAGACGGAAAAGAGATCGTTACGCAAGAAGGTGAGTTTTTACTCAATGCAGCACGTGCAAATGATATTTACATCCCTGCAATATGTTATTTGACAAGATGTAGTCCTACTCTGGCTTGTCGTATTTGTCTCGTTGAAGCAGATGGTAAACAGGTGTATGCTTGTAATGCTAAAGCTAAAGAGGGTATGAATGTTATAACTAAGACGGAAACGATTGAAAAAGAGCGTCGCGCAATTATGGAAGTATATGATGTTAATCATCCTCTTCAATGTGGTGTATGTGATCAATCAGGAGAATGTGAACTTCAGAACTATACACTAGAGATTGGTGTAGATTCACAGTCTTATACAGTTCAAGATGTCGATAGAGCTTCACATGATTGGGGTCACCTACATTATGATCCAGGTCTCTGTATCGTTTGTGAGCGTTGTGTAACTGCTTGTAAAGATATGATTGGGGATAACTCATTAAAAACTATTGCACGTGGTGGTGATCCTCTTAATACAGATTATAAAGAGAGTATGCCTAAAGATTCATATGCAATGTGGAATAAACTCAACAAGTCAGTTATTGGTCTTACTAATGGTACTGATGTTCTTGATTGTACATCTTGTGGTGAGTGTGCTGCTGTTTGCCCAGTTGGAGCACTTGTTAGCACACAGTTTATGTACAAGTCAAATTCTTGGGAACTTAAAAGTATCCCAGCTACATGCGGACACTGTTCAGCAGGATGTCAAATCTCTTATGATGTAAAACACACAAGTGTTCATAATCCTGATGAGAAAATCTACCGTGTTATGAATGAGTGGAACTATGTATCACTTTGTGGTGCTGGTCGTTATGGTTTTGACTATGAAAATAGAGATGTAGTAAAAGATGAAGTTGCATTTAAAAATGCAATAGCGGCATTTAAAAAAGCAGATACTATTAAGTTTACTTCAACAATTACAAATGAAGAAGCATTTATCTTAGAAACACTCAAAGATAAATTTGGTTATAAACTTGTAAATGATGAAGCAAAAGCTTTCCAAACTTTTTTAAGTGATTACTCTGCTGTAAGTGGTACAAGCCTTTATGGGAGTGATTTAAAAACTGCTATGAATTCTAACTTTATTGTAAGTATTGGTACAGCTATTAAAACTGATAACCCTAATGCTAGATATGCTCTAAATAACTCTCTTACTACAAATAAAGGTGCGGCACTTTATTTTCACCCAATTGCTGACCCAGTTGTTGATGCTATGAGTAAAAATATAGTAAGTATTAACCATAAACCTCTTCAAGAAGAGACAGCACTATACTTAGTGTTAGATTTATTTGCAGATAAGTCAAAACTTCCAACTGATATAGTTGAGTATCTTTCATCATTTCACTCTACAAAAACTGTTACATTAACTGAAACAATAAAAGAAAAAGTTATTGAAATTGTTAAAGAGATGAAAGTAAATGAAGAGACAGGGGAAGAAGAAGAAGTTGAAGTAGAAAAATCTAAGATGGTTCCAAAAAAAGTGAGTAAAGAAGTAGAAGTTGATGACAACAGATTGCTTTCTATGCTTGGAATGGCTGATGACTTTATGGAAACATTCACAAAACTTATGAAGAAAAAAGATATTTTTTCAATGATAGTTGGACCTGACCTTTATAATCACCCTAACTCAAAAAATATTGCTCGTTTAGTGGCTTTAGTTGAAAAATATTCAGCATTTGAACTTGTGATGATTCCAACACTTACAAACACACTTGGTGTTGCGATGATAAATGAGTTAAGTGATACTACTGGGTCATATGCAATTGGATATAACACAGAGGCTGATTTCGTTTTAAGTGGTTTAGGTGAGGGTGATCTTGATATGCCAGCTATAAACCAACAAGAGGGAACACTTACGAGTATTAACAAAAATGTTAATCCAACAAATGCTGCACTTCCGTATGGTGGTTATACACTTAATGATATAGCAAATGCTTTAGGACTTAATGCACAAAATACTATAGACTATACCTTAGAGTTAGGTAGTATAGATGGATTTAAAGCAGAAGAATTTGATGCTCTTCCTGATCACTATACAAATGCTGGAGAAGAAATACGTGGTTATAAGCTTGAGAGCTTAAGTACAAGTACTTCAAGTGATGAAAGTGTTAGTAAAATAGATGAAGCACTTGTTTTAGATGGTGCTATTATTTATTTAGCAAACCCTGTTAGACAGTTCACAGATTTTACAAAAAATACTACTAACCTTGATGAGAAAAGTGGTGTCTATATGAGTGCAGAGTCTTTAGAGGCATCAGAACTTAATGATGGTGACAGTGTATTTGTAAAAACTGATAATGGTGAACTTACAGCAAATATTGTAAGTGATAATAAAATTGCAGGAAATATCACTATTTTACCAACATTTGATTCTAAATTAAACTCAGGAGCTTTAGTCAACGGTTATCGTTTTGCTAATGCTTCGATACAAAAGGTGTAATAAATGGATAACGCATATTTAATTGAAACGGTTATTAAAGTCGTTGTTATTTTACTTGTATTCTCAGCATTAGCAGGAATCGGTACATACTTTGAGCGTAAGATACTTGCATTTATGCAACGTCGTCTTGGGCCAATGAATGTTGGTCCATATGGGCTTCTCCAAGTAGCAGCAGACGGTATTAAGCTTTTTACTAAAGAAGATATTATTCCTACAAATGTTGTAGGGCCTATCTTTAAAATAGCACCGGTAATTACAGCTGCAACTGCATTTATGGCAGCAGCTGCGATTCCTTTTTTACCATCATTTACAGTTTTTGGTTATGAAGTGCACCCAATTGTAGCAGATATTAACATTGGTATTTTATATGTACTAGGTGTAATGGCTATTGGTCTTTTTGGTCCACTTCTTGGTGGTATGGCTTCAGCAAATAAATTTGCACTACTTTCAGCTGCTCGTGCTTCTGCTGTATTTATCTCTTATGAGGTTGTAACAGGTCTGTCAGTTTTAGCTCCAATTATGATGGTAGGTTCACTATCACTTATTGACTTTAACAATTACCAGATTGAAAATGGTTGGATTCTATGGTCTCAACCACTAGCATTTATACTTTTTTGGATTGCTGCATTCGCTGAAACTGGTCGTACACCATTTCACCTTGTTGCGAATGATCACGAAATTGTCGATGGTTTTGGTACTGAGTATTCTGGTATGAGATGGGGTCTTTTCTTCATCGGTGAGTATGCAAATATGTTCTTTATCTCTTTTGTTATCCCAATCATATTTCTTGGTGGTTTTGGTGATGGTACAGTTTTAGGTGCATTTGCACTATTAGGTAAGATGGCATTTTTCTTCTTCTTTTTCTTATGGACAAGAGCTGCATGGCCAGATGTTAGACCAGATCAACTTATGTGGTTGTGTTGGAAAGTGCTTATGCCATTAGCAGTGATAAATGTTGTTATCACTGGTTTTGTGATGATGTTTTAAGGGAAAATGATGGAACAATTTAATAATAGAAATGTAGCTGATAACGGCTACTTTATGGTTGATATTGAAGACTATCCGACTGATGGTTGGGGAAGATTCAAGCGTGTAATAGAAAGAACATTTAGACTAGAACTTTTTGTTGGTTTATGGGTAGTTATGAGAGAGATGATAAAGTTTGATATTCATACTATCTCTTACCCTGAAGAAAAAATGCCTATTGGACCACGTTACCGAGCAGTTCATGAGATGAAACGTCTTTGGGAATCTGATGCTGAACGTTGTATTGGTTGTGGACTTTGTGAGAAGATTTGTATCTCTGATTGTATTCGTATGGATACAAAAATAGATGAAGAGTCTCGTAAAGAGGTTACAGAGTATACAATTAACCTGGGTCGTTGTATCTTTTGTGGATACTGTGCAGAAGTATGTCCAGAGCTAGCGATTACACACGGTGGTGAGTATGAAAATGCATCTGATCAACGTGAACATTTTGTTGATTATGAGTATATGCTTACTCCAATTGATACAATGAAAGCAAATGCTCAAAAAGAGTTCGAAGGTTTTGGTGCTATAACACCACATGAAGATGAGCGTGTTACTAAAACACCTTTATCATATTAAGGAGATGGACTATGTTTGAAGCAGTAGCATTTTACCTATTTGCATTTTTAACGATTACTATGTTTTACATAACAGTAACTACATCGCAAGCGTTATATGCACTTAGTGCATTAGCAGCAGGAATGATTTTTATATCAGCATTTTTCTTTATTCTAGGTGCTGACTTTTTAGGTGCGGTACAGATTATCGTTTATACGGGTGCAGTTATGGCACTTTATGCCTTTGGTATGATGTTTTTTGATACTACACGTGAAGTAAAAGAAAATCATGGCAACCAGTACATTGTTGTAGGACTAGGAACATTAGCAGCTATTTTAGTTGTTGTAATATTTGCAGTACCAATGGTTTCTACAAATATGCAAGCTTTTTATCCAATGACTGAAGGCGCGGGTAATACTGAAATGGTAGGGATGGTTCTTTTTACTAAGTATCTTGTTCCTTTTGAAGTTGCTGCATTGATGCTTTTAGTAGCAATGGTTGCTGGAATTGTTTTAGCTGGTAAGAAGATGGATTTATCTCTTACACTTATGAATGCTGAAGAGATTCAAGAAATTGAAGATCAAAAAAATAAGAAGGTACTATCATGATGGAAATTGGTTTAAATCACTACCTAGTTTTATCTACAATATTATTTACTATTGGTCTAATAGGTGTAATGCGTAGAAAAAATCTTCTTTTATTATTTTTTGCGACAGAGATTTTACTTAATGCAGTTAATGTAGGTTTTGCAGCAATTTCACATTATTATGGTGACTTGACAGGTCAGATGTTTGCATTTTTTGTAATTGCAATTGCTGCTTCTGAGTTAGCAGTAGGACTAGGTTTATTGATTGTGTGGCACAAGCGCCACGGTACAATTGACTTAGATACAATGACAAGTATGAGAGGATAAATAAATGGAAATATATTTATATATAGCACTTTTTGCACCTTTAGTTAGTTCACTATTTGCAGCACTTTTTACTGCAACACCAAAAAAACAGTTTGTAGGAATAATAGCAAGTCTTCTAATATTTACTGCATTTGTTTCAAGTTCTATACTTTTAACACATATATTAGGTACGGGAGAGATTGTTCATGTTGAGTTAATGACTTGGATGGCAACTGGTAATCTTTACATTCCTTTTGGTTTTGTTGTAGATCAAGTATCTGTCACTATGATGATGGTTGTTACTCTTGTCTCAACTATTGTTCATATTTATTCGATTGGTTATATGGATCATGATTCTGGATTTAATAGATTTTTCTCTTACCTTTCAGCATTTGTTTTCTCAATGATGATTCTTGTTATGAGTGATAACTTTGCAGGTCTATTTATTGGTTGGGAAGGTGTTGGTCTTTGTTCTTGGTTACTTATTGGTTTCTGGTTTCATAAGGAATCAGCTACATGGGCAGCGAACGAAGCATTTATCATGAACCGTATTGCTGACCTTGGAATGCTAATTGGTATCTTCCTAATTTACTGGAATACTGGAACACTTCAATATGATGGTGCATTTGCAGCATTTGGTAACTTAGATCAAACAACACTTACTTTGATTGGTATTTTCCTTTTCATAGGTGCTATGGGTAAATCAGCTCAGTTTCCACTTCATACCTGGCTTGCTGATGCGATGGAAGGTCCAACTCCCGTTTCTGCACTTATTCATGCTGCAACGATGGTAACAGCAGGTGTTTATCTTGTTGTTCGTTCACATGAGCTATATGCATTGATTCCAAATGTTGGTTTATTTATTGCCAGCTTAGGTGCTTTTGTTGCAATTTTTGCAGCATCTATGGCACTTGTTAATCGTGATATTAAAAGAGTTATCGCTTACTCTACACTTTCACAGTTAGGTTATATGTTTGCTGCTGCTGGACTTGGGGCTTACTGGGTTGCACTATTTCACCTTATGGCTCATGCATTCTTTAAAGCACTTCTTTTCCTTGGTGGTGGTAATGTTATGCATGCTATGAATAATGAACTTGATCCATTTAAAATGGGTGCTTTAGGTAAGACTATGAAGGGTACAATGATAATGATGACATTAGCATCTGTTGCTCTTGCTGGTATCTTTCCTCTTGCAGGTTTCTTCTCAAAAGATTTAATATTAGAAGTTGCATTTGTTGATCATCATTTTATTATATACACAGTGCTTTTACTTACTGCGGGACTTACTGCATTTTATTCTTTTAGAATTATCGCACTTATTTTCCATGGTGAAGATAGACATACTGCCTTAGGACATCACCCACACGAGGCATATAAATTTATGCTTGTTGCAATGAGTCCTCTTCTAATTTTAGCTATTATTGCTGGCTTCACAATGAAAATGCCATACTTTGAAATGGTTACAGAGCTTTTACCGGCTACTGAGTATCATATTCATTCACATACTACATATTGGATTATGACTATTGGAACACAACTTTTCGTTATGCTTGCAATCTTTTTTGCTTATAAAAAATATATGTGCAGTTCTGTAAAAATTCCAGATGGTACAAGTAAAATGGAAAATAATTTTTTCTATAAACTTCTTATTAACCAATACTATATTCCGTACTTTTATGAAGCTTATATTGTTAAAATATATAAAGCACTTTCAGTAGTATGCTGGGAACAGATTGATAAAAAAATTGTTGATGCAAGTGTTGATGGTATTGCAAATATCTTCTATAACACGGGTAAGAACACAAGACAAATGCAGAGTGGGAATCTTTCTACAATGTTAAAATGGATGGTTGCGGGTACAGTTGCATTACTGTCATTAGCTGTAGTTTTTGGACTAGCAGCTAAATATTCTGATGAGATAACTATTGTCTTATCAAGTTTAGGAGTTTAGTATATGTTAGATCATATTTTAAGTATTTTAATTTTTTTCCCAGCATTCGCAGGAATTATGGGGTTTATGATAAATAAAGATAGCATGAGAGCTTATGGTACTGCTGTTGCAGTTATTGAGTTTGCACTGTCTTTATGGTTATGGTTTGCATTTGATAACAATGTATCAGGTATGCAGTTTATGGAGCATATCGCATTAGTACCATCTTTTGGTATTAACTATATCTTAGGTGTTGATGGTATATCTCTATTTATTATAATCATGGCTTCATTTTTTACTATGATAGGGATAGCTTCATTATCACCGACGCATAGCATTAAAAACATGATAATTACTCTTCTGTTTTTACAGATGACAATGATAGGTGTGTTTGCTGCTCTTGATGCAATCATATTTTATGTATTTTGGGAACTTTCACTTGTTCCTATGCTTTATCTTATTGGTGCATGGGGTGGACCTTTACGTATATATGCATCTGTTAAGTTTTTTCTTTATACATTTACAGGTTCTCTTATTATGCTTGTTGGTATGTTATTTATGGCTTACTTCTTTTATCAAGCAACGGGTGTTTGGTCATTCGCGATCCTAGATTGGTATAGACTTGTACTTCCTGAATCATTTCAGTTATGGTTATTTGCTGCATTCTTTATTGGTTTTGCCATTAAAGTACCAATGTTTCCATTTCATACATGGTTACCATATGCACACGGTCAAGCACCAACTATTGGTTCGGTTATACTAGCAGCTGTTTTACTTAAAATGGGTACATATGCATTTATCCGTTTTTCTCTACCACTGTTTCCTGATGCATCAGTATTTTTCATGTTCCCGATTGCAATTATTGCAATTATTATGATTATCTACACTGCTATGATTGCATATGCACAAAAAGATATTAAACAAGTTGTTGCTTACTCATCTGTATCACATATGGGTGTTATCATTCTTGGTACATTTGCTTTAAATGTTGAAGGTATTTCTGGTTCAATATTTTTAATGATTGCTCACGGTGTTGTTTCAGGTGCTCTATTTTTACTTGTTGGTGTTATCTATGATAGACGTCATACAAAACTTATGAGTGAGTTTGGTGGTCTTGCACATGTTATGCCTAGATATGCAACAATATTTGGTTTAATGTTAATGGCTTCAGTTGGTATGCCACTTACAATTAACTTCGTAGGTGAGTTTTTATCACTTCTTGGATTTTACCAACAGTCTCACATTCTAACTCTTTTAGCAGGTATTGCTATTGTTGTTGGTGCGATTTATATGCTTACTGCATTTAAAAAGATATTTTTTGGTGAAGTTACAAATGAAAAAAATAAAAACCTTCCAGATGTAAGTAAACGTGAGCTTTTAGCACTTATACCTTTATCTATCATTACAGTATGGTTAGGTATCTATCCTAAACCTATTCTTGATCCAATAAACAATTCGGTTGAGGCTGTTGTACAGTTAATGCACAACAAAGCGACTTCTCCTGAAGCAAAGATGAGAATTCCTAATGTATCAGGTCTTGTTATAACTAAAACTGCAACTAAGGAGGCACACTAATGTTAAGTCTTGCAAATGTTTCTTTAGAATCATTAAACCTTATTACACTTGCTCCGATGCTGATTCCAGTTATTGGTGCTTTATTTATTTTGGTCTTAGATATCATCAAAGGTGGTCTTGATAAGTCACTATATGTTGTAATTTCTATCCTTTTCTTAGCACTTGATTTTGGTGCTCTTTTAGAGTCTGCTGGTGCGTTTAGTAAAGACGGTATTATGCTTGGTGTATTTGATGTTATGCTTATTGATGGTTTAGCAATTATCTCTCAGTTTATTATTGTTGTTACATCTATGTTGTTTATCCCATTAGCACTTACAAATAAGCGTTTTCACGAATTTTCATATCCTGAATTTTTTGCACTTTTCTTATTTATGATTTCAGGCTTTCAGTTTATGGTAGCAAGTGATAACTTAATCCTTATTTTTGTAGGTTTAGAGACAGCTTCTTTAGCTCTTTATACTCTCATCGCTATGCATAATCGTGACAAATCATTTGAAGCGGCTATTAAGTACTTTACTATGGGTGCCCTAGCTGCAGGTTTTTACTCTTTTGGTTCTATGGTGTTTTATGCACTTACAGGTTCAATTGAGATTAATCAAATAGCGGCTGTTCTAGAAGCTAACAATTATACTGACATCGGTTTTGTACTTATTGGTGTAGTTATGATGCTCGGTTCTTTTGGTTTTAAGCTTTCAGTAGTTCCTTTTCATACTTGGACACCTGACGTATATGAAGGATCTTCTGCGGCAATGGCTGGTTATATGTCAATCGTTCCAAAAATAGCTGCATTTGTTGTTGCTATGAGACTTTTTGAGTTCTTAATTCATGCTAATATTGTTTGGTTGGAAGTAGTTCTATATGCACTTGTTGTGATCACTATGACTGCTGCAAATATTTGGGCATTAGTTCAGTCTGATGTAAAACGTATGCTTGCTTACTCTTCAATCTCTCATGCTGGTTTTGTTATGGCTGCTATCCTTATCGGAACTACTCAGTCAAACTCTGCACTCTTTCTTTACTGGATTTTGTTTAGTTTTACTAACCTTGGTGCATTTTCTATGCTTTGGATTTCTCGTCAAAAAGAACTTCCAGGATATCAAAAGACTGACCATAGTTTTGAGAAGTTCTCAGGTATGATAAAAACATCTCCAATGGCAGCAATTGTTATGGGTCTGTTTATGTTAAGTCTAGCAGGGCTTCCTCCATTTGCTCTCTTTTGGGGTAAGATTTATATGATAAGTTCTGCAGTTACAAGTGGTTACACAGTACTTGCATTAATTATGGCACTTAACTCTGCAATAGCAGGTTACTACTATATCAAACTCATCGTATTTATGTTTATGAAAGACCCAATTGAGTCTAATATAGATAACAATGGAGAACTTTATGTGGCAAATGCGACAACAGGATTAAAAACTATTATTGGTTTTGCTATTATAGGAACTGTATTTGCTTTTCTAGCATTAGATTCATTACTTGAATTTGTTACTGCATTTGTATATAATAGTGGTTATTAAATTATAAATTTTTACTAAAGGACCGGAGCATTTGTTTAAAACTATACTCTTAGCTCTTTTATGCGTTCATATCTTTGCACTAGACATCACTATGGATAGTGCACAAGATGACTTCTCCACATACTCAATCCTTAAAATTACTGACAAAGAAAAGTTTATCTGTCAAAAAATAAAAGATGATTTTTCTGTTACCAGCGAAGTGATATGTGCATTTTCAAAAAAACCATCAAGTACTATTAAAACCTTACAAAATGAATTTTTTAGAGTGCATACTTTTATAAAAAAAGATACTTTTTTTATAAGTATAAAACCTATTTACAAGATAAATCTTATAGCTGATATATTTGACCTTAGTACTGAAGATAATGTGTATAATGCTGATGTAACCTTGAGTAATAGATGGAGTATTATAGGTTATAAAGAAGACTTACCACTTATAAATAATACACCAAAACCAGATATAAGTCTTAATTTACCATTTTTTATGGAGAACAGTAAATTACCTTATGTGGGTAGCCTTGATATTAAGGGTAATCCAGTTCATATACAAAAAGTAGGGGATGTAAAAGATTATCTTAAAGTGAAACGCTACTACAAAGAAAAAAGATACGAACTCTGTATGAGTGTTGTGGATGACATCTTAAAAGAATACCCAAATACACTTTTTAAAGCGGAACTTATTTACTATAAAATTAAATTATTTCAAAAATTAGATGATTATGATAATGTACTTAGTAATTCAAAAGTCTATCTAAGAGAGTACTCTTCAAATGAAGATATTCCAGAAATTTTAGCATATACAGCAGAAGCATATGCTAAAACTGGAATGAGTGCAGATGCAGATTATTTTTTTGACAGACTATTTAGTGAACATGAAAATACAGTTTTTACTGAATGGGGGTATATTTATAAAGCTGATATGTTAGCTGTAGGTGGGGGACTGACTTCTGCTTTTAAGTTTTATAAAAAAGCACTTTATCGTACGAAGAACTTAGATGTAGCAGCAGTAGCTGCATTTAGAATAGCTAAACTCAAACAAGAAACATCACTAAAAGATTCTGCAAAATTTATTGATAAAATCATAGATGCAAAACCTGCTTTCATGCAAGAAAAAGAACGTGAATCAAAAATTATGATGAATAATTTTGCGGATGAAGAGTATTATAAAACAGCATCCAAAATAGCAGGGGCACTTTTAGATGAAATTGATTCTACTTATGATGAGTATGAAACACTTTTAAGCCAAAAAGCACTTTGGTTAGCTAATACACAAAATAAACAAAAAGCACTAGTAGCTATAAACAAGTATATTAAAGAATTTCCAGATGGTGAATATATAAATCCTATAAATATAGCAAAAGATAAACTATTTTTTGAAGTAGTTGGTGTAGATAGCACACATAGACTAGCTGAATACGATAAACTAATGGATACATATGCGAATGATACTATAGGTGATCGTGCTATTTATGAAAAAGCAAAACTCTTACTTAAGGAAGAGATATTCTCAAAAGTTTTAGATATGCAAAAAGTAATATTAGGTCTTGACGAAAGTAAGTATACAGATATACATGAACTTATACAAGAGGGTGCTCTAGGGGTGATGCAGAATGCTTTACAAGGCAAAGAATGTAAGAAAGTTTTAGTTATGTCGCATGACTACAATGTAATACTATCAAATGAATGGGATGATGGTATCTATGAATGTGCAATGTATGGTGGGGATTATGTATTAGCAAAAAAAATTGCACTTAAAAATTTTAAAAGTGAAAATTTAAACCATAGAAAAAAGTGGCTTTTTAGATATGTAAAAGTAGATTTTTCAACTGGAAACTATAGTGATGTAGTTGATGCAAGTAAAGATCTTATTACTCTAATAGAAGAGGAAAATAATTCAGCTTATTATGAAGTGTATAGATATCTTTTTGATACATATGATAGATTAGAGAAAAAAAATGAGATGATAGAAACTATGGTCAAACTAGAAGAATTATTTGGTTTAGACTATAAGGATATCGAGCGTTATATCTCAGTTATGAGTATAGGTACAGCCCGTAGAGATGACAATATAATTATAAAATATGGTATAAAAGTGATGAGTATTCAAAAGAGTTCAAGTTCTAGTGCGCAAAGCCCTTATGTTGAGTTTACACTGTATGAGTCATATGTAAATAGAGAAGAGTTCAATACAGCACTAGAGGTAATAGCCTCTTTAGATAAAATTGATTTAAGTAAAAGTGATAGATCTAGGCAACAGTATTTAAAAGGTACAGTTTTAAATAAACTTTGGAGAGATGCCGAAGCCCAAACTGCATTTATAAACGCAGTAGAAGCCAAGCCTGATTCAGCATGGGCGAAATTAGCTACTACTGCTAAAAGTATTTAGTCAATATCTAGGCAGTCACTAATAGAGTAAAGTCCCGCTTCTTGAGAAACTAACCAAGATCCAGCACGGATTGCACCTTTGGAAAAGGTACTTCTTGAAGTTGCTGTATGGTTAAGCTCTAAAAATTCGCCATCATTGTAAAATCCTACTGTATGACGGCCGACTATGTCACCACCACGAATAGCCATAACAGCAATCTCTTCTTTAGTTCTCTCACCGATATTACCATCGCGACCGCTAACTCGTACTTTATCAAGTTCTAAACCACGACCACGAGCAGCATGCTCACCAAGAGTGAGTGCAGTACCACTAGGGGCGTCTTTTTTATGTTTATGGTGATGTTCTACTATTTCTATATCGAAGCCCTCTAGGGCACTTGAAGCTTGTAAAACAAGTTTGTTTAAAAGTGCAACTCCAAGACTCATATTTGTAGCATAGAGTATAGGTATTTTTAAACTTGCTTCTTTGAGAAGGTTGAGTTGATGTGTATTCAAACCTGTTGTTCCAATAACTAAAGGTTTAGGTGTTAGCATAGCTGCTTCAAGAAGAGACTCACAAGCATCAGGTAACGAAAAGTCAATAACAATATCACAAGTATTTAAAAATACTTTTATATCTGTACAGATTAATACAGATGGATCAATTGGAAAGTTTAAAGTGTTTCTAACAAACACACTACTAAGACTCATATTTGGAGTCTCAATAAGATTTTCTATAAGTAATTTTCCAACACGGCCATTCGCCCCAAATATTCCAACTTTTATCATTTTTGACCTTTATTAATGTTTTTAAAATGATAACATATTAAATAAGTTTTTTAGTTATCCCTTTGATTACTTTTGAGATAACCTGAGGATTTAGTTTTGTAGAGTGTGATAGATGAAAGCGATAGAAGAGAACAGTGAAAGACTTCATAGACTAAGGAGTAATACATATAAGAAGGAGCACCACAAAAATGTAAAATATAGTTAATGATTACAAAACGGATTAGTTTAAAAGTTCATCCACATAAGATATAGCAGTAAGTGCTGCAACTGCACCATCACCAGCAGCGGATACTACCTGTTTAGGAGCTTCTTGGCGCATATCACCTATTGCAAAAAGTCCAGGAACAGATGTTCTCATACTTAAGTCAATTTTTACCTGTCCTAAGTCATTCATCTCACATAAGAATTTACCGTTTTTTTGAATAAGAGTTTCACTGTTTACATCATTACCAACAAAAGTAAAAACACCAGGAACTTCTATGTCACGGTTCTCTCCCTCTTTATTGATTACCCTTATTCCAGATACACCCATATTATCTCCATATACTTCAGTAGGAGTTGAGTTAAGTATTAGTTCTATATTGTGAGTACTATAAATACGTTTTATAGTGTTTGGAGCAGAGCGAAATGTATCACGACGATGTACTAGATATACTTTTGAGCAGATTTTTGCTAAGTAGAGTGCTTCTTCAAGTGCAGTATCTCCACCACCTATAACAGCAACCTCTTTGCCCTTATAGAAAAATCCGTCACATGTTGCACAAGTGCTAACACCCTTACCAAAAAGTTTATCTTCACCCTCAAAACCAACACGGCGAGGAGATGAACCTGTTCCTATGATAACACTATGTGCATCGGTAGTAGTACCATCTTCTTTATGGATAGTGAAAATATCACCCTCTTTACTAATAGAAGTCACATTTACCATTTCATGAACTAAACCAAACTTTTGGCATTGATCAGGCCAGGGTATCATTAAATCCATGCCTGTTATCTCACCCGTTACACCAGGATAATTCTCTATCTCAGATGAGCCAGTGATTTGTCCACCAGGCATACCCTTTTCAAACATAACTACATTATCTAGTCCACCACGTGTTGTATAAAGACCAGCAGTAAGACCAGCAGGTCCACCACCAACAATAGCACAATCTAAAATCAAAATCTATCCTTTTATAAGTTCTTTACTTGTTTCGATAATGCTTTTAAATTATTGAGTTTACGTATCTTACTATCTTGTTTATAAAGAGTTTTTTTACTTCTCTTGATAAAGAAAATAGAAGGTGAGTTGTAAATGTTAAAGCGTTGAATAAACGCAAGAGAGTTTTTTGTGCCGCTTCTTAAAAACGTAGTACTGTGTGTATTTTTTCTTACTCTATTATAATAATCAATTGCAAGGATAGGAAGAGTTAAATTAATGTTAGCTAATAGTCGCATTGTATCTTTTTCACGTGAAGAGTAAAATACAACGATATATCTATCTTCTGTAGGTATAAAAATATCACTTTTTTCATAAAAAGTCCATTCTTTAAAGTCAATAAATTTATATTCTGAAAACTTATAGTTGAAGTAAGCAAAGGAAGCAGCAATCATTGCTGCTCCAAAGAAAGAGGCTAAGAGAGAAGAGAGAGAAAAAAGTGTTTTTCCTTTTCTTTTAGCCAAAGTAAAGTCAGTAAGAGCTTATTTTAAAAGATCGTTGATTTTGTCAGCTAAAGCTTGTTTACTTTGTGCACCAACAATTTGGTCTACCATTTCACCATCTTTAAAGAACATGATAGTTGGAATAGAACGAATACCAAATTTTACAGCAATTTCTTGTTCTTCATCTGTGTTTACTTTACAAACTTTTGCTTTACCATCGAAATCTTCTGCTAATTCTTCGATTATTGGAGCGATCATACGACAAGGTCCACACCATGGAGCCCAAAAGTCAACTAAAGACACACCTTCTGAAAGTGTCGCTTCGAAATCTGCACCAGTTAATTCTATATATTTACCCATTTGTAAATCCTTTATTTTTTAATATTTTATAGCATTATACTATCTATTAGTAAATTGTATCTTTACTTTAAATAAATTTAAAAAGATACCGAATACTCTTTACGCTTGATAAAGTAAGAACATTCATTATACCCGACCTCTCTGGCAAGTGCTACAATCTCATTATTGTACATTGCTACTTGCTCTGGTGAGTGTGCATCAGAAGAAAAAGTGATAGGAATCTTTAACTCATAAGCCTTTTGTAAAAGTGCTTTAGAAGGGTAAGGCTCTTGTACTTTTTTTCTATACCCTGCAACATTTAGCTCTAAAACCATACCAGATTCTTTTATAGCAATGAGTGCTGGAGTAGCCATATTTACTATGTCAGACTTTGGCATAAATTTAAAAACTTTGATAAGGTCTAAATGTCCAACAATGTCAAAAAGTTTAGTTTGGGCCATATTTGCAATGGTATCAAAGTACTTTTGCCATATTTCATCTATATTTTGTTCTTCCCATTTTCCTATAAACTCGGGATTATCAAACCCCCAACCTTCTAAAAAATGAATAGAACCAATTAGATAATCTACATTTGCATTTAAAACAGACTTATCCATGTGACCAGGGAGATAATCAACTTCATAACCAAGTAAAATTTGTATCTCTTTGGCATACTTTTTCTGAGCATCTAAAATATCTTTTTCATATTTTTTCATCTCATCGAATTTCATTCTGTATTTTGGATCAAAGTCCATAGGTGCATGGTCAGAGAAGCCAAAGAATTTTGTATTAGCATTTATTGCGGATAAAATATACTCCTGTATACTCCCCTGAGCATGATTACATAATGGTGTGTGGTTGTGCAGATCAACTATCATTTCTATTCTCGTATTTATATATTTTATGCTATTATAGTGTTAATTTAATAAATGTATACAATTTTACCTCGGAGAGAGCGAATGACACAAAAAGAATTAGATACTTTAGTGGATGGGGATGTAAGCTTAGATGAATTAGAAGAAGTTTCTAGTGAAGAGACTACTGAACCAGATATTGAAGAGGATATAGATTCTGAAGATGTTTATCAGAAGGCTAATGGCTACTCAGAGGGCACAACACATCACTGGTCTCTCCCACCAACAGATGAAAATAAAATGGTGTATCAACTCGATGATATAACTAAAGAGAGTGAAGAAAAAGTAAACGAAATTTTTGACATTATTGAAAATATTAGTAATGAGATTATGGCGACAGAAGAAGAAGCTAATAAAACGATTGAGACTCTTTCAAGTAACATAGAGCTTTTTCAAACATTAACACAAAAATTTCCAGATGTAGCTGTATTTTCAACGAGTTTAGCACAGAACGAAGAAGCCCTAGTTGCAGCACAAACAATTATACAAACAATGCAATATAGTGGTGATGAGATTGTAAATGTTATGGGGATTATGCAGTATCAAGATATTCACCATCAAAAAATTGAGCATGTTATCAATGTGATGCGTGCACATTCGAAGTATATGAATACTCTTTTTGAGGGTAAAATTGATGATAAACGTGTATCATCTGCAGAACATACTGTTGGCGATACACATAACGACATTGCTTCTGATGATGACATCGAAGCATTACTTGCAAAGTTTGGTAAATAATGAGTAAGAAAGTAGAACTACTGTCTCCAGCAGGATCATTGGAAAAATTAAAAATAGCACTAGATTTCGGTGCGGATGCTGTTTACGGTGGTGTTAGTCACTTTTCACTCCGTATTAGAAGTGGAAAAGAGTTTAGTATGGAAGATTTTGCTGAGGGTATAAAGTATGCACATGCAAGAGGTAAAAAGGTTTATGTAACTATAAACGGTTTTCCATTTAACTCCCAACTAGCACTTTTAAGAAAACATATAGTAGCGATGGGTGCTTTAAATCCCGATGCTTTCATCGTAGCAACTCCCGGTGTTTTAAAACTTTGTCACGATCTTGTTCCCGATATGCCACTTCATCTCTCAACTCAAGCAAATGTAATGAATGTTCTTGATGCACAGATTTATCATGAAATGGGAGCTACTCGTATAATTACAGCTAGAGAGATAAGTCTTAAAGATTTAATAGCTATAAAAAAAGAACTTCCAACTTTAGAGCTAGAAGTTTTTGTTCATGGAAGTATGTGTTTTGCCTATAGTGGACGTTGTCTTATCTCTACACTACAATCTGGTCGTGTTCCTAACCGTGGTTCATGTGCAAATGATTGTCGTTTTGAGTATGAGATGTATGCTGCAAATCCTGAAACAGGAACACTCTTTCGTTTAGAAGAGGATGAGGGTGTAGGAACATATATTATGAATGCAAAAGACTTGAATCTTGCTTCGCATATGAAAGAGATTTTAGATGCTGGCGTTGTTGATAGTGTTAAGGTAGAAGGTCGCACAAAAACGGCTTATTATGCTGCTACAACGGCAAAAGCATATAGAATGTCTATAAATGATTACTATGCGGGTGAGTTTAATGAAGATAAGTACCAGTATGAACTTCAGTCACTTCAAAACCGTGGTTATACAGATGCTTATCTTGTTTCTCGTCCTTTTGAGAGAAATGACACACAAAGTCTTGATTTTTCTATGCAACTAGGAACACATCAAGTAAGCGGTGTTGTAAATCCTGAGGGAACACACTTCTTATGTAAGTTTAAAACTGAGCCCAATGATGAGATGGAAGTTGTTTTTCCTCTTGGAAGTGAAGTGGCAATAGTAGATAATGATATTGGCACTACATATGAGAAAAATGGAAGATTTTATATGAAACTTAAAGAGATTAAAGCAAAAAATGGAAAACTATATGAGGCAATTCATAGCGGAAATACAAATGAGATTGTTTTGCCAACAAGTTTTCCTGCATTTACATTCTTTAGAGTGCCTTCTAATTTAGCAATGGGAACAAATCCTAACTAGGATAATAAGGGAAAATTAATGAAATTTGTGTCTATTATAATTGGTTCAAAAAGTGACTATACTGTGATGAAAGCATGCTCAGATACATTTGAGTCTTTTGGTGTAAAGTATGAGCTTATAGTGTCTTCCGCTCATCGCTCTCGAATTCGTACGGTAAAGTATATTGAAGATGCTGAAGCTAAGGGTGCACAGGTGTTTATCGCTGCATCTGGTATGGCCGCTCACTTAGCCGGTGTGCTGAGTTCAAAAACAGTCAAACCTATAATTGGTGTACCCATGTCAGCTTCAGCTCTTGCTGGAGTAGATGCTCTTCTCTCAACAGTTCAAATGCCAGCTGGAATGCCAGTTGCTACAGTAGCCATAGGAAAAGCAGGTGCAATTAACTCTGCTTTTCTTGCGATGCAGATTTTAGCCTTAAACAATGAAGAGTTAGCAATTAAACTCAAAGAAGATAGAATTGCAAAAGAAAAAAAAGTTGAGATGGATTCACTAGAAATAGAGACTATTATTCCATAAAGAACTGAGATAACATAGATTAATGACGAAGAGTATTGTGAGTTAACTGGACTAGATATATCTGTATCGACGATTTATGTGAGGACGGAAAGCTTACAATAAAAGTTGAAAATTGTCTTAGGTATATAGTACCTGTAAAACTTGCAGAGCTCTCTGAACAAATACTCATGAGATGATGGTGTAACCTGCATTTATAGAAAATAATTGCAGCACTTACAGAACAAATTAAACTCTCTCAATAAGAAGTAGAGTTTATGTGAAAAAAATACAAACTCATATGGAATAAAGTAATTGATTGCCATGCATCACAGATGAATGTAATGAATGAGTTTATTATATTATCCGGGACTTTTCGTCCCTACAATCCCCTAAAGATAAGAGATAAAAAATGTTAATTGATAAAGAATGTGTTGCCTGTATAATAAACCAAAGTGTTAAAGTTGCCAATGCTATAGGTGCACAGTCGGATGTAAAAGATGAACTTTTCTCTGAAGTAACACAAATGAGTAAAGATTTTTCTTTTACTAATAATCCCCCTGAAATTGCTGCAGATGTGTACGAGAAGATGGCAAAAATCGCAAATAAAACTGACCTTTATGATGAGATAAAAGAGCTCTCTACACAAAAAGCACTCGCTTTATTACCCTCTTTAAAAGAGAAGTTAAAGCAAAGTGATGAAAAGCTTTTAACAGCTACAAAAATAGCAGTTGCTGGAAATGTTATAGATTTAGCGGCAGCTGTTGAGTTTGACTTAGAAGAAGAATTGGTTAAAGTGTTTGACACTGAATTCGCTCATAATGACTTTAAAGTAATGCAAACAGAATTAGGCGGAGCAAAAACTATCTTAGTCATTGGTGATAATGTTGGAGAACATATTTTTGACTATCTTTTTATAGAAGTTCTACAAGAACTTTATCCAAACGCAGAGTATTCATACATGGTAAGAGGAAATCCTATCATTAATGATGTAACGATAAAAGAAGCAAAGGAAGCTGGTTTTGATAAGCTTTGTAATCTTGTAGATAGTGGTGTGAATACTCCAGGATTTACATACAACCGTGCAAATGAGTATTCGAAAGAACTTTTTGATAGAGTTGATGTCGTGATAAGTAAGGGTATGGGTAATTATGAGTGTTTAAATGAGTCTAAACGCGAGAATATATTCTTTTTATTAAAAGTAAAATGTAATGTTGTGGCAAATTCTTTAGGTAAGACTATCGGCGATATCATATGTAAAGTAAAAGGGTAAATTATGAAGAAATATTTATTATCCTTAATGCTAGTATTTATTATGAGTAGTTCTCTTGGTGCTCAGGGCATTTTTAGCTTCGCCTCTGCTTTTTAGTAGGAATGAGTATGGATTATAGAGAATATAATGATAGTAAGGTAATTCCTGATAGTGAAAAATCATCTTTTAGTAAAGTTATAGGGAATGAGTTTATCCTAGACTATACTCTAATAGAAAATCAAATGTTCAAACAAATTTTATTGAGCCAGACTCTACAGCAAATAACGAGTATGCAAAGATTGAAGTAGTATTTAAGTTCTAGTAACTAAGATATAAGCTATAATTTCGTAATTTTTTATAAGAGAGAAAGTATGATAACTTTTAGCACAATGCTTCTAAAACTGCAAGAATTTTGGATGAATGAGGGCTGTAATATAGTTCAACCTTACGATATACCCTCAGGTGCAGGAACATTCCATCCCGCCACTTTCCTTCGTTCACTAGATTCTACTCCTTGGGCAGCTGCTTATGTTGCACCTTGTCGTCGTCCAACTGATGGTCGATATGGTGAAAACCCTAATCGTCTTGGTTCGTACTATCAGTTCCAAGCTCTTATCAAACCAAGTCCAGACAATATCCAAGAGTTATATCTAAAGTCTTTAGAATTTTTAGGACTTGATGTATCTAAACATGATATTCGTTTTATTGAAGATAACTGGGAATCTCCAACACTTGGTGCCTGGGGTCTAGGTTGGGAAGTATGGCTTAATGGTATGGAAGTGACACAGTTTACTTACTTTCAACAAGTTGGCGGTATAGAGTGTAACCCTGTAACTGTAGAGATAACATATGGTACTGAGCGTTTGGCTATGTATCTTCAAGGTGTGGACTCTATCTTTGATATAGTCTGGAATGAAGATAAAAATGGAGTAAAAACTTATTATAGAGATATACATAAAGAGACTGAAATAGAGTTCTCAAAGTACAACTTTGAAGTAGCCGATACCGATATGCTTTTTTATGACTTTGATGCTAAAAGTGCAGAGTGTTTGAGAGTTCTTGAAGCAGGACTGCCTCTTCCAGCATATGACCTATGTATGGAAGTCTCAAATGTCTTTAATGTACTCGATGCAAGAAAAGCAATTTCTCAAACTCAGCGCCAAAACTATATGCTAAAAATTCGCGAACTTTCAAAAGGTTGTGCAGAGTTATATAAAGAACAAGAAGAAGAGAGAGTAAAAAGAGTCAACGCATAATCTAATGCAAAAGCATTGCATATTGTCATGCTTGT
This sequence comes from Sulfurimonas sp., assembly GCA_003978465.1. Classification (GTDB taxonomy): domain Bacteria; phylum Campylobacterota; class Campylobacteria; order Campylobacterales; family Sulfurimonadaceae; genus Sulfurimonas. The sequence goes on from QNZS01000045.1 coordinate 22,317, forward strand.
AAGGATTTTTTCTTTTTTCTCTTACAATAAGACAAAAAGGGAAATCATGGAAAATGTATCAGATACTTTTTTAACAATACTACTAATTGTATCAGCCTTAATAATTATGAATATGCACTTGAGAATAAAAAACTTAGAGAAAAAACTTGGGTCATAGTTATGAAACTCTCTAAAGATGTAAGCACAAAATTCTCCAAACTAGCTATTAGTAGCTACACTGAACTTGCCTTACTTATCCCTAACTCCTACGAAGACTATACACTCAAGAATAAACCCATAGAACATAAATACCAACTTATTGATGCAACTGTAGAGTCAGTCTTTCGTGCACAAAATACAATACAGATAACATTTTTCGTACATAACTTCGGACATACTATAATAGGTGTTGTTTTCCGTCCTAAACCTTATATGATGCACCAGTTTAGTGTGGGAAATCGTGACAACTACTATGGTATGCTAGAGTGTAAACAAGGTCAGTATAGCATGAGTATGCCTAAAAGAATCTCTCTAGTTGGTGGTATAGTTCCTAAGTATAAATGTGGACTAAGAACTGATGTAATGTGGCGTTTAATCCAAAAAGAACTCAAACTCGAAAAATTAGTACAAGAGGGGATTCCTGAGGGAATTACACAGACACTTTTGGACTTACATTTTGCCAATACAGAGATTTTAGATCAAGATGACTTAGATGAAATAAGTTTAGAAGCATTAAAATTTACAGAACTCTTCTCATATATGAAACTTTTACGAGACAAACGAAGGTATTTTAAACCTTTAGTAAGTCTCAAAGCAGCTTATAAAACTTGGGCAAATTGTTTACCTTTTGTGTTAACTGAGGAACAAGTTAAGACTATAGAAGATATACAAAATGATTTTGCTAAAGATATCGCCTCTAAACGCATGATAGTTGGAGATGTTGGGTCTGGAAAAACTATGGTTATTTTGGCATCAGCATATATGATAGGGAATGAAAAAAGTATTTTGATGGCTCCAACAACCATACTTGCTCAACAACTCTACGAGGAAGCTTTACGGTTCTTACCCGAGATGAGTGTGACTCTAGTAACAAATAAGACTAAAAAAGAAGACTTAAGTGGATATGACTTTATTATAGGTACTCATGCACTTCTGTATAGAGAGTTGCCAAAAGCTGCTTTAGTAATGGTAGATGAACAGCATCGTTTTGGAACTAAGCAGAGAAGTGTTTTAGAAAAACTTGTCAGTGAAGGTGAAAAAAGACCTCACTTTTTACAATTCTCAGCAACACCCATTCCTAGAACATTAGCGATGATAGAGTCAGCACATATAGATGTGAGTCTTATAACTACAACACCGTTTACTAAAGATATAGACTCTAAGGTGATTCATAAGAATGATTTTAAAGAGTTAGTACAGCATATAAAAGAAGAGATAAAGAACAACAACCAAGTGCTTATTGTTTACCCTCTTGTTACACAAAGCGAAGTCTTAGCGTACCAGAGTATAGAAGAAGCAAGGTCTTATTGGGAAACAAATTTTAATGATGTTTATGTGACTCATGGAAAAGATAAAGAAAAAGAACAAGTTCTTATAGACTTTAGAGAGAAGGGGAGTGTCTTAATTAGTACAACTGTTGTTGAGGTTGGTATCTCCCTACCAAGGCTCACAACTGTTGTTATAGTTGGTGCAGAGAGATTGGGCCTATCAACTTTGCATCAACTGCGTGGTCGTGTGAGTCGAACAGGTCTAAAGGGCTATTGTTATTTGTATACTAACAAAAGTAATTCTGAGCGTTTGGATAAGTTTGTTGATACAAAAAGTGGATTTGACATCGCAAATTTAGATTTGAAGTTTAGAAAAAGTGGAGATTTATTCAAAGGAATGAGTCAAAGTGGAAATCAGTTTAGATGGTTTGATTTTGCAGAAGACTTAGCGATAGTTAAACAAGTGAAAAAATGTTTAGTGTAGAACTAAAAGGAATTACTTCCCTTTAGTAAATGTGATTAATAAAGTCCAAACTTTGCATCATTTCTTTTGTACAGAACACGTGTCTTTCCATCGTGGTCTATGAAAATTTCAAACATTTTATTGCCCTCTTTGAGGTCATTTAAAACATCTTCTACTTCACGAGGTTTATATAGTTCAAGCTCAACAGGAACTATTTCATCTTCCATATCTGCTATAGCCGTCTTAAGATCTACATTATCAGCTTTTATCTCATTTAGACCTACCTTTTGGTGGTCATTCTCTCTATCGTGAATACGACGCATTGCTTTTTGAGCACGAGAGATTGCAATGTCGATTGCAGCATATAAGTCATCACTATTTTGTTTGATAACAATAGAGTTTTTATGTGCAAGGTTGATAAGAAACTCTACAACTGAATGTTCTTTTCCTTTTTTCGTTTGTGCTGATGCTACAACATTAATAGAGATGATTTCTAAGTTAAACTTGTTAAGTGTTTCTATAGATGTCGTCATATGTGCTTTGATCGCATCTGTAAGTTCTAAGTGCCTACCAGTTAGAGAAATATTCATAATTTAATCCTTTATTTTTGACATGAATAAATTATAGCATTAAATTGTTTACAAAAAATAATATTTTATAATTTTTGAATAGTTCTTCTAAAATAGCGAATAGATTCAGTTGTAATTGTATGTCCTATACACTGACTTCCACATCAATAAGCACAAAAGTATTTTGTTCAGTTGATGTGACAGTCGCATACAATCTCGTACACAAATCCACTGTATAGATATATTAAATTATTATATTGATATCATGATAATTTTCTTCAATATCTAGATTTTTATATTGCATGGGTTTATGCTGTTATTACCTTGCATGATGTGTAAAAAAAACAAAGGAGTGTAAGATCGTTTCAGTAGAGTTTTAATAATGTCTTTTTATAACAAGTAAAAAAATTGAATACAAAAAGGGGCTCAGTTGTAAATTAATACTATTATCCAGCTCTTTAGCTTATTGATTGATTAAAATATAAGCCAATTATTGATGAATCCACTTTAGTTAATAAAAGAAACTAATCTTTTAGATAAAATAACAGTCACAACAATAAATAGGAAAATATTAAATGAGATTTAAACTACGACTCTTACTCCTAGCTACTAGTTGTATACTTTTCTTTAATGCATGTTCTAAAGAACTTGAAATATACAACAAACCAGCAGTGTATTGGTATGCTAAGATTATCGAGTCCATCTCTGAGGGAAATATAGATAAGGCGGATAATTATTATGCATCACTTCAAGGTGAACATATTGGTTCTCCACTTTTACCTGAGGCTACAATGATACTTGCTATTTCACATATGTACTATGAAGATTATCTTTTAACGGAGCATTTTTTAGATGAGTATGTAAAACGCTATGCAAACTCAAATGAGGAAGAGTTTGCAGAGTTTTTAAAGATAAAAGCAAAGTACATGGCTCTACCAAATCCTCGTCGTGACCAAGTACTTATCGGTGAAGCTATTTTAGAATCTGAAAAGTTTAAAACTTCTTATCCTAACTCCATGTACTATAGCATAGTAGATGCTATGGCTACAAACCTATACATAGCAGATGCTGTATTAAATAAAACAATTGCTGCTCTCTATAAACGGATAGATAAACCTAAGAGTGCCGCTTATTATAAGGCTATCAAACCACAACCTTGGATAGTATGGAACGAGATTGAACATGCTAAATCCCCTTGGTACAAAGCATGGTTTGAAGGTGATGGAACAGAAAGTTGGTATGGTTACCTAATACCAGATACAAGAAGTGTTGTTTCTCGTAACTCAATCTCAGACGATGAAGAACCAAATAAATAATTTTTAATACAGGACACAATTTTATGAAACTAAGTAATTATGATAAATTTCCAGCAGACATACCCGTTATAGCAGAAGATGAACTTTTTTTATACCCATTTATGATCAGTCCACTTTTTTTAAGTGATGAGAAGAATATAAAGGCAGCAACAAAAGCTATGGAGGACAACTCTTTAGTCATCGTCTGTCCAACAAAAACAGGTAAAGAAGGTGAGCGAGACTATGATTCACTGTATGATGCTGGAGTTATTGGTTCTATTATGAGGAAGGTTGCTCTTCCTGATGGCCGGGTTAAGGTTCTTTTTCAAGGACTAGCACGCGGTAAAAGTATCAAGGAAGTCTCAAAAGACCCTCTGATAGCACATGTAGATGTTATAGAAGCGACAGAAGTAAATACACTAAAGATAGATGCAATTTTAGAAGTAGTGCGTGAAAAGGTAAGAACACTCTCCTCCGTAAGTAGTTATTTTCCACCTGATTTACTTCGCACTATAGAAGAAAATCATGATCATAACCGTATCATTGATCTGGTATGTTCAAGTGTAAAGCTCAAAAAAGAACAGGCATATACTCTTTTTATGGAGTTAGATACAGAGAAAAGATTTTTAGATCTTATAGACTATCTTATAGATGAAATAGAAGCAAATAAACTTCAAAAAGAGATACGTACAAAAGTTCATACTCATATAGAAAAAGTGAATAAAGAGTATTTTTTAAAAGAGCAACTTAAACAGATTCAAAAAGAGCTTGGAACAGATAGTTCACGAGAGGAAGAGATAGAAGAGTATAGAGCTAAACTAGAAGCTAAAAAGAAGAAGATGAATGCTGATGCATATAAAGAAGTGAACAAGCAACTCGAGCGTTTTGCCCGAATGCACCCTGACTCTTCTGATGCTTCTATGACTCAAACATATCTTGACTGGGTTTTAGACATACCTTTCGGAAAGCTTTCTAAAAAATCTTTACATATTGAGAATGTTCAAGCACAACTTGATAAAGATCACTTTTCTCTAGAGAAACCAAAAAAACGTATAGTTGAATACTTTGCAGTAAAAGAGTTACTAGAGCTTCGTGGTGTGAGTCAAAAAAAGAGTGCAGGGGCTATTCTTTGTTTTAGTGGACCTCCTGGTGTTGGTAAAACTTCATTAGCAAACTCTATTGCTACGGCACTTAAACGTCCTCTTATTCGTATAGCTTTAGGTGGACTTGAAGATGTAAATGAACTTCGTGGTCACCGTCGAACTTATGTAGGAGCAATGCCTGGACGTATTACTCAAGGTTTAATTGATGCTGAAAAGATGAATCCAGTTATAGTTTTAGATGAGATAGATAAAGTTTCTCGTTCTAGTCATGGTGATCCAACAGCAGCACTTTTAGAAATACTTGATCCTGAACAAAATCATGAGTTTAGAGACTATTACCTAAACTTTAATCTAGACCTCTCAAATGCTATTTTTATTGCGACAGCAAATGATGTTGGACGTATTCCAGCACCACTACGTGATAGAATGGAGTTTATAGCTGTTAGTTCATATACTCCACAAGAGAAGTTTGAAATTGCATCGCGTTATCTTATACCTCAAGAGCTTAAAAAGCATGGTCTAAAGAAAAGTGAACTTGGGATTTCTAAACCTGCACTAAGAGAGCTGATTCATAGTTATACACGTGAAGCTGGTGTTCGTAATCTTAGACGTCGTATTGCAGATATGAGTCGTAAAGCAGCACAAAATATCTTACAAAAGCCAAAGACACAAAAAGTTTCAGTTACACTAAAAAACCTTAAAGAATTTTTTGATAAGTCAGTCTTTGAAATAGAAAAAACTGATAAAATTCCTGTAATTGGTGTTGTAAATGGTCTTGCTTGGACAGCTGTTGGTGGAGATGTGCTTAAACTTGAATCTATTAGAATTAAAGGTAAGGGCGGTATGCAACTGACAGGTAGTCTTGGTGATGTTATGAAAGAATCAGCAAGAATTGCAATGAGCGTTGTAAGAACTCTTATTGATACTAGAAAATTGAAAATAGCTTCTGATCAAATTCCTATGACAGTTAAAGAAAAAGAAGATGCAGTTAAGATGGATCCAAGTGAAGTATACAAGCGTTATGATCTGCATATTCATGTACCAGATGGTGCAACTCCAAAAGATGGTCCAAGTGCTGGTTTAGCTATGTGTTGTGTTATTGCTTCTATATTAAGTGGTAAAAAAGTTCGTTCAGAAATTGCTATGACAGGTGAAGTTTCACTTAGTGGTTATGCCTTACCTATTGGTGGCTTAAGAGAAAAATTAATTGCAGCACATAAAGCGGGTATGACAAAAGTTTTAATTCCTGCAAAAAATTATGAACGTGACTTAGAAGATATTCCAAAAGAAGTACGAGATGCTCTGGAAATAGTAGGAGTGACTCGTATTGAAGAGGTATTAAAACAAGTCTTAGTTTAAACTTGTTTTTGGAAGTTGTGCTTCCTGTTTATTTTAGAGGATTACGGTTGCTATCTTTTTTATCTCATCAGTTGTAAGTACAATGTAGAGATGATATGGATTATCATCTGCATGGACAGCTTTTAGCATATCTATTTCACATATTATATATAATAATGTTAACAAGTATCAGGTCGATATAATCACGACTCTTTAAGTGCTAAATTATCTCAGAATCATTCTTCGCTTCAAGCATTTTTTAGATGTCACTTTTACTTCTTTAATACTTTTCTTAAAGACTCTTTTCTAACTGCGATATATCCAGTGATTTTAGTATAACCTTTTGCAACAATAGGAATCATTTTTGTTTTAACCTAGTAATACATACCATACTTTCTTAAGTTTTTGACTAAACTATTTCACGATTGCTCACCTGAGATCGTTTCCCACATTTTTGTCAATATTACCTTTTTCTATTAAAAACATAAAATCACTATACTCCATGCAAATATATCATGAAGAAAGCTAAATAACACTTATTTATAAAACTTCTTAATATTTTTTGCATCTTTTATATTTAAAACTGAACTTATTTCCTCAAATGAAGTATTTTTCAATTCACCAAAAGTTCCAAATACTTTGAGAAGTTTTTGAACTTTGGCATGTGATATACCATTTAAATTGAGAAGCTTACTCTCTTTATCAAGTTTTAGTTTTGTTTTTTTATGAAATGTAATTGCACTTCTATGGGCTTCATCTCTAAGGTTTTGTGCCCATTGCAAGCGTTTATCACTATTAGGAAGTCTAAAAACATCGTTTTTTGTGTAGAGGATATCATTTGCTTTTCCTTTGGCTCTGTGTGTTTTTGCATCTTTTTTTTCTTTTGATATTGCTATGACATCAAGGTTGATTGCATTTGAAGATAAAATATCTAAGGCAAGCTTTAAGAGAGTAGCTCCACCATCAAGTATCCATAAGTCAGGGGGAGAATTTTTACTAAAACTTGCTACCCGACGAGAGAGGGTCTCTCTCATCTGTCCATACTCATCTTTAGCATCCAAATGATAAGTTCTGTAAGAACTTTTATCAAATTCCCCGTCCTCGTACACAATCATAGCCCCAACAGTTGCAACACCTGATATATGAGAATTATCAAAGACTTCAACCCTAGAGGGAATTATTTGTAAACTACAGAGTTCCTGCATATCTAAAGGAAGTTTAGTATGGTCTATCTTTTTATCTCGTTTTAGAAGCTCTTCTGCATTTAAGAGGGCGAGTGTGATTAAATCCTTGCGTTTCGAACGCAGAGGTACTGAGATATTTGCCTTTTTTTCAAATATACCTGTGAGATGCTTTTGTATAGCATTAATCCCCTCAATGTCTTTAGCTATAAGTATAGGAGCAATTATAGGTGGTTTTTCCTCTTTATAGTAATCTAGTAAGGCTCTATAATAGAGTTCATCTTCAAAATAACTTTCATTAATATTTATAAAATCATGAGAAGAAGATATTATTTTACCATTACGCATAAATATTCTCACAACTACTGCTCGACTTAGAGAGTTTTTTACAACAAAAATATCGTAGTTCTCATTACTTGCAAAATCTATTTTACTCTTAATTTCTGAACGACTAATTCGCTCTATTCTATCTCTAAGTTCTCCAGCTTCTTCAAAACGCATCTCCTGTGCATAAAAGTCCATTTTTCCTTCCAGGCTTTTAATAAGTATATTTTTATTTTTAATAAGTTTTGTTGCTAAATCTACTTCTTCTGTATATCTTTCTTTGCTTACTGAAAGTTCACAGGGACCTAGACATTTACCTATTTGATGATAGAGGCAGAGTTTATGAGATTTCAGGCAAGATTTTTTTTGTACAAGTTTACATATCTCATATACAGAGTCTAAAATATCTCTAGCACCTACAGAATAAGGACCAAAATAAGTGATATTTTTAGAATTTATTATCTTTCGAGTGATTTCAAAACGAGGGTACTTCTCATTGTTATCTATATATATGTAAGGATATGTCTTATCATCACGTAGTAAAATATTATACTTAGGGTTGAGTTGTTTAATAAGAGAATTCTCAAGTATAAGAGCATCGTGCTCACTATTCACGACAATATAGTTTAGAGATACTGTTTGCTTTATCATTCTTTTAATACGTAAGGAGAGTGTTCTATTCGCTTGCAACGCAGGACTAAATTGCCAGTAACTTTTTACACGATTACTAAGATTTTTTGCCTTACCAATATAAAGTATATGCCCATCTTTGTCAAAATACTGATAGACTCCAGGGGAGTCTGGTAGTTGTTTTATAGTATTAAGAAGATTCATTGTGCTCTTTTTTAATAATCTCTTGTATGCTTTGAGCTAGGGCATGAAGTTTCTCATCTTTAATATTAATGTTTATATCCCCACTTGCTCTTTCTGTATAAGTGATTTGATGAGTGAATGTAGTATGTAAGTCAGTCGTCATTTTTGGTTTATGGTCTACATAAACAATTACATCTTCAATATTTATATCGTCACACTCAATAAAGTGTTCTGATTTTAGAATCATAGGAGAATTTAAAACACCTTTAATGGTTTTTATAATATTATCCTTGTCATATTTATTAAGTGCAGCTGTTATAATAATATACAAGACATTTTTGTTAATATACCCATGCTTAATGTTTCTTCTAATAGCAGGAAGAATTGTTGAGAGGAGTTTGTTGATGCACTTATGGTGTAAAATTTTTTTAAATTGAGGTTTATGTTGAATAGAAGTAAGTATATCTTGAGTAGTTTTCATATACTAATTATAGCAATCTTTTTGTTTAGTCTTAGTGGATGTGGATATAAGGCTCCACTATATTATGTAGAAGAAGCACCTGAGGGTGATGAAAATATTGAGTTTATTATAAAAAGTAAAGAAATTATAAAAAATGAAAATAATGAGAGTTGTGAATAATGTTTAAATATGATGTAATAATTATAGGTGCAGGAGTTGCTGGCCTGTATGCAGCAATGAAGTTACCTAAAGATAAAAAAGTTCTTATAATTAACAAACGCGAAACATTTAAGTGTAATACCTTTTATGCCCAAGGTGGAGTGGCTTTAGCAAGAGATAGAGCAGATATCCCTGCTCATATGAAAGATACTCTTGATGCGGGTGATGGTTTATGTGATGAAGAAGCTGTAAAAGTACTGTCAAAGTTTTCTCGTGAGGCTATTGATGATTTAGTAAAAAATGGTTTTAAGTTTGATACAGATGAAAATGGAGAACTTCTTTACACAAAAGAAGCAGCACACTCTTGTGAAAGAATCCTTCATGCTGGAGGTGATGCAACTGGGAGATACTTACACTACTTTTTACTCTCGCATAACCCTCATGCCATGCTTGGGGATGCAAGAGTAGTGGATCTACTCATAAAAGATGATATTTGTTATGGTGTTACTGTACTTGACCATAGAGAAAGTAGAAATATCTATGCAAAGAATATCATAATTGCTAGTGGAGGGGTAGGTTCACTCTATGAGTATCATACTAATGCCCCTTGCATTAGTGCTGATATTCAAGGGCTTTGTGTACAAAAAGGCATAGCTCTTGATAGGATGGAAATGTTACAGTTTCATCCAACTGTTTTTGTAAATAGTGACAATGCCCAAAAGATGCTTTTAACAGAAGCTCTAAGAGGTGAGGGTGCTACTATAGAAGATGAGAGTGGGAAGCGTTTCTTATTTGATTATGATAAACGTGGAGAGTTGGCCTCTAGAGATATAGTAAGTAAGTCTATATACCTGCATAAGAAAAAGACAGGTATGAATAACTATCTAGTATTTAAAAACTTTGATGAGAAGTACTTTAAACAGCGTTTTCCAAATATCTCTCACTACTTAAAAGGTATGGGTTATAATGTGCCACATGCTAGAGTTCCTATATCTCCTGCATTTCATTATGCGATAGGTGGTATACGAACTGATTTAAAAGGTCGTGTTCCTAGTGTAAAAAATCTGTATGCAATTGGAGAAGTTGCCTCAACTCGTGTTCATGGAGCAAATCGCCTTGCTTCAAACTCACTTTTAGAAGGTTTGGTGTTTGCTGCACAAGCTGTAGAAAACATTCTTTTAGATACAAAAGAAAAAGAGTTCTTAGAGTTTGAGGTATCACAAGATGTAATGAGCCTAAAAGAAGATAAGGCGAAAAAAAATCAACTCAGGCGAATAATGTGGGAAAACGTATCTATAATTCGTACAAAAAGAGGATTAAATGATGCTTTAGAATCAATTAATGTTCTTTTGAATGAAAATATAGGTACACTGTTGAAATTTCGTTTATTAACTGCTAAAGAGATAGTCCTTGGGGCACTTTCAAGAGATAAATCGATAGGCGTTCACACAATACAAGAGGAAATATAATGGAACATAGTTCAGTAGCAGACTCAGCGATAGCTGCAGGTCATGTATTAATTGAAGGTCAAGTAATAAACTTGGCTACTAGTTGGGTTGGATGGTTAAGTTTAGCTGTATTTGTAATGGCATATTATTTTATTGCAACTGAAGATAAGTATGAAGTAAACAAGGCTAAACCGGCTCTGTTTGCGGGTACATTTATGTTTATGTTAATAGGAATTTTTTATGCAATCAATGGTTTAAATCCAGATCCTTTGCATGACGAACTGTCACATCTTATTTTAGAAATTGCAGAAATTTTCTTCTTCTTGCTCGTTGCTATGACATATATTGAAACACTTATCGAACGTGGTGTATTTGATCTTATGAAATATAAACTTGTATCTAAAGGTTATACATACAAGAAACTTTTTTGGTTAACAGGTATTTTAGCATTTTTTATCTCTCCAGTTGCAGATAACTTAACAACGGCTCTAATTCTTTCAACTGTCCTTTATACAATTGATAAGAAAAACCTAGCATTCCTTGTACCGGGTGCTATAAATATCGTAGTTGCAGCAAATGCTGGTGGTGCTTGGTCCCCCTTTGGTGACATTACTACTCTTATGGCATGGACAGCAAATAAGGGTGAGTTTATAGACTTTATATTCCTTTTCCCAGCTGCTATTCTTGGTTGGTTAGTTACAGCTACATTACTTAGTATGTCAGTTCCAAAAGGTCAGCCTGCATTTGATGCAGCAACAGAGAAAAAACCTGTTGTTTTAGATGGTGGAATGGGTGTGGCTTATTTAGGTGTACTTACAATTATAATAGCAGTTTTAGGACACCAGTTCTTTCACTTTCCTGCTATGTGGGGTATGATGTTTGGTATGGCTATACTTAAACTTTTTTCTGTATTTCTGACAAAAAAAGGTGCAAACTCTTTTAATATATACATAAATATGCAAAAAGTTGAAAACGATACCCTTCTTTTCTTCTTTGGTATCCTTTCCGCTGTAGGTGCACTACACTATCTTGGGTTCTTATCATACATTCACGATATGTATAGTCTTGTTGGTCCAATGTGGGCAAATATTGGAGTGGGTTTCCTCTCAGCAATTGTAGATAATGTTCCTGTTATGTCTGCAATTTTAAAATCATCTCCTGACATGGAATTAGCTCAGTGGATGCTAGTTACTATGACTGCTGGTGTTGGTGGATCACTTATCTCTTTTGGTTCAGCCGCTGGTGTTGGTGTTATGGGTAGATTACATGGTATTTATACATTTGGTTCACATATGAAACATGCGTGGACTATATTAATAGGTTACATAGTTTCTGTTGCTGTCTGGTATCTTCAGTTTGAGGTTCTTGGGTTGTATATTCCTCACTTATAGTTTTCAATATTCCCACCTTATGTGGGGATATCCTTCTTTAAATCTTTCGTAAATCAAACATTAATCTTTATTGTAGTATTCTTTCATAATTAATTATTTTATTTCCCATAAAAGGCATTTATATGACAAATGTTAGCATCATAGTTTTAGATTTCGGTTCTCAATATACACAACTTATAGCTCGTCGTCTTCGTGAAGATAAGGTTTACTGTGAAATTCTTCCTTACCATACTTCAGTAGAAGATATCAAAGCAAGAAACCCAAAAGGTGTTATCCTCTCTGGTGGGCCATCTTCTGTTTATAATGAAGACGCATATAAAGTAGATCAAGGTGTTTACACTATGGGTATCCCAATTCTTGGTATCTGTTATGGAATGCAACGTATAGCAGTTGACTTCGGAGGAAGTGTAATTCGATCAAATCACCATGAATATGGTAAAGCTGAGTTAAAATTAGAAATTTCTTCTCCACTTTTAGCAGATTGTGATGATGATAGAATTGTTTGGATGAGTCACTCTGATAAGGTAGATGTACTTCCTGAAGGTTTTTCTCCTATAGCGACATCTGCAAACTCTCCATATGCAGCAATAGCAAATGAAGAAAAACGTGTGTATGCAATGCAGTTTCATCCAGAAGTGCAACACTCAGAAGAAGGTTATTTAATGCTTCGTAACTTTGCAAGAAATATTTGTGGTGTTACAGAGAAGTGGAAAATGGAACACTTCTTAAAAGAACAAATAAGAATCATTCGTGAAAAAGTAGGAACAGGTAAGGTTCTTTGTGGTCTTAGTGGTGGAGTTGATAGCTCTGTGGTGGCAGCAATGCTTTATGAAGCTATAGGTGATCAACTTATTCCTGTTTTTGTAGATAACGGATTGCTTAGAAAAGGTGAGCGAGAACAAGTTCAAGAAGTTTTCAAAATAAATCTAAAAGCACCACTCGTTACCGTAGATGCTGTAGATAATTTTCTTGGTAAACTGGAAGGTATTTCAGATCCTGAACAAAAACGTAAAATTATCGGGCATACCTTTATAGAAGAGTTCGAAAAAGAAGCTAAAAAACACGATGGTATTAAATTCCTTGCTCAAGGAACACTTTATCCTGATGTTATCGAATCAATAAGTGTAAATGGTCCATCTGAAGTTATTAAATCTCACCATAATGTTGGTGGTTTACCTGATTGGATGGATTTTGAATTAATAGAACCACTCCGTGAACTCTTTAAAGATGAGGTTCGTAAGATCGGTTTAGAGTTAGGGTTACCTGCTGATATGATTAACCGTCATCCATTTCCTGGACCGGGGTTAGCTATTAGAATTATGGGTGATGTGAATGTTCCTGATTTAACTATTTTACGCGAAGCGGATGTTATTTTGCTTGATGAGTTAAAAGCAAGTGGATACTATGCAAAAACTTGGCAAGCATTTGCTGTACTTTTAAATGTTAAGAGTGTTGGAGTTATGGGCGATAACCGTACTTACGATAATACTATATGTGTAAGAGTTGTTGAAGCTGTAGATGGAATGACTGCTACATTTGCACGTCTTCCACATGATTTATTAGAAAGAATAAGCCGCCGTATTATCAACGAAGTTGATGGTATTAATCGTGTTGTTTACGATATATCTAGTAAACCACCTGCAACAATTGAGTGGGAGTAGAGATTTTTCTCTTCTCCTATGAAACCTTATCTTTTCTCTACTTCTTCTCACCCAGATACTATTCATATAAATCCACTAGAGATCTCTTTTTTAAAACCTTCCATACAATTTTCTCAGTATGATTATCTTATTCTGACTTCAAAACAAGCAGTTAAGGCTTTAAGTCAATATAACTATAATGATTATAATACAAAACAAGCACTCTGTATCTCTAAGGCGACAGCTCAAAGTTTTAAAGAGGCTAGGGGAGATATTTTAGAGGTAGGTAGTGGTTATGGAGATAATTTATCTGGGATAATTAGCTCGTATCCAAAAGATACAAAATGGCTTTATTTAAGAGCAAAAGAAGTGGCTTCTGATTTTGCTGAAGTTACACGTGATTGTGGATATTGTATAGATGAAAGTATAGTCTATAAGAGTAGCTGTTCTTTAAATATAAGAACTATTAAAATTATACAAAAAGCAATATTAATATTTACATCGCCTTCAAGTGTCAAATGTTTCTTAAAGTATCATAAATTAAATGAAGACTATAAAGTGATAGTTATTGGAAAGACAACAGCAAAAGCTCTTCCCACGGATATTAAGCCTATAGTTGCAACTGAACCAAGTATAGAAAGTTGTTTAAAAATAATTGATTCATTATAATAAAACTAATTTAGTTTAAGGGTTATTATGAGAAATTTTTTGTTACTGAGAACATGTATATTTTTGGTGACTACTTTAAATGCAGAGTATATAAGAAATGTCAGAAGAGGGTTCTTTCCCCTCAAAGATAGATGTAGAAAACTTCCTTAAAGCTAGAGCATCGGATGACCTTTTGAGCCTTTTACACAGAGAATTATACTGTAAGAAGTCCTAGCTAGTCTTGGTTTAGAATAAATTGATATATATGTAACAAAATTGAAAAAAACCCATCTGTTTTTTTAATGAATTCTATTCTTCCTTAATCCTTTATTGATTTTTTATCATAATTAAATAAACATAAAACTAAATCAAGTAAAACTTTTGTATAATTATATATAGACAATCTGAGTGGTGCGAATAATCACACCAATGAGGGTTCTACATATTCAAATCGTGAACTAGTAGAACTTTCGTGAGTCAGTGCCTTCGTTTGAGTTATGGCAACATATACGAGAAGATGCCGCCATTAGAAAGTTCTCTCTTCACCTAAATTCGGCTTTTAGAACCAAGCCAAATGTGAAACGGCTACTTGGGTTTCTACAAAAAAAGTATTTATTAAAAAGCTATGTATCTTTTTAATAAATACTTTTTTTATTTTATACGGAGCAATATATGAAGATTTTGATTTTAGGTAGTGGTGGACGAGAGTACTCAATTGGACGTGCAATTAAAAATGAGCAAGAAGAGCATGAACTTTTTTTCGAACCTGGAAATGGGGCAACTGAGAACTTAGGTACTAATATCAATATCAAAGATTATAATGCTTTAGCAACATTTGCAAAAGAAAATAAAATTGAATTAACTATTGTTGGTCCCGAAGCACCTTTGGTTGATGGTGTTGTTGATATTTTCAAAAAACAAGGCCTTACTATTTTTGGTCCTTCAGCAGAAGCTGCACAACTTGAAGGCTCAAAAGTTTATATGAAAAACTTTTTAGCTAAGTACAATATTCCAACAGCTGCATATATTGAATCCGATAGTATTGAAGAACTTTATAAGTTTACAGATACTCTTAGTACTCCAATAGTTGTTAAAGCAGACGGACTTTGCGGTGGTAAAGGTGTTATCATAGCAATGAGTCATGATGAAGCAAAAAAAGCTATTGGCGAGATGCTTAGTGGAAAAAGTTTTGGTGATGCAGGAAAGAAAGTAATCGTTGAAGAATTTCTTGATGGTTTTGAGCTTTCTATGTTTGCTATTTGTGATGGTGAGGATTATATATTACTCCAAGCAGCACAAGATCAT
This sequence comes from Sulfurimonas sp., assembly GCA_003978465.1. Taxonomy (GTDB): domain Bacteria; phylum Campylobacterota; class Campylobacteria; order Campylobacterales; family Sulfurimonadaceae; genus Sulfurimonas. The sequence goes on from QNZS01000045.1 coordinate 37,920, forward strand.
AAGCGGATAGGTAACGGAGATACAGGACCAAATACTGGTGGAATGGGTGCATATGCACCAACACCATTAGTTGATGAGGAACTCTACCAAAAAGTAAAAGACAGAGTTATCCGTCCTACTCTCGATGGAATGAAAAAAGAGGGTGCACCTTTTGCAGGTGTTCTGTTCATAGGGATTATGGTAGTTAATGGTGAACCAATTACTTTAGAGTTTAATGTGCGTTTTGGAGATCCTGAATGCGAGATACTTATGCCTCTAATGACATCATCTGTATCAGAGATGTTTCATAAGGCAGCTACAAATCGTTTAAAAGAAATAAATGTAGAGTTCTCTAAACAGTATGCAGTAGGTGTTGTAATGGCATCTGCTAACTATCCATACTCAAGCTCTCTACCAGCTGAAATAGTTGAGGATACAGTACATCATGAGGTTATAGAAAAATACACACATATTTCATATGCTGGTGTAATGAAAGAAGATGGTGTTTTATATGCTAGTGGTGGTAGAGTTTTAGTTTGTGTAGGACTTGGTGATACTATTCAAGAGGCAAGAGACAGAGCATATATGCGATGTGGACAAGTTCATTTTGTCGGTAAAAAGATCCGTACAGATATTGCTTACCAAGCACTATAGGATTGTAGATATTGAATGAAGAACTAGAAAAACGTCTCCACCATGAAGAGCTTACTTTAGCCGCAAATAATAAAAGAGCTATAGCATTTTTTATAGATGAGATACTGCTTTCTTTTATCCTAATAATCGCTTTATGGGATTCATTTGTGCAGGCAAGCTCTACAGAAGAAATAATTTTACTGACAAATAGTTTTGTTTTAGAATTTATGATGATGAAAATAATTTACCAAAGTTTTTTTGTGATGCAGTATGGAGCAACCCTGGGGAAGTTAGCAATGAAGATAAGAGTTATTGAGATCAAAACACTGAATAATCCAAATGTTTTAGTAGCACTCAATCGTGGAATTATTAGAGTGCTCAGTGAGATGTTACTATACCTTGGCTTTTTGTGGGGAATACTAAACCCTGCACGACAAACTTGGCATGACTTAAGTGCTAAAACCTTAGTAGTAAATGCTTAAACTTTCACTTCTTTTTTTATCCTTACTTTTAAGCCTTTATGCAGGTGAAAAAGTAGAAATATTTTCTTCGAATATCACTTCAGAAGGAAATATTGTAAAAGCAAGCGACGGTGTAATTGTCGTGTATAAAAAGTACTTTATAACTGCTGATAGAGCTGTATATGACAGGAATACAAGTGAATTAGAACTTTTTGATAATATACGTGTGAATCAAGATCATTCCTATAAGGTTCTTGGTAATTATGCTAAACTTAACATTGCTCAAAAAGAGAAATTTTTTAAACCTTTTTATATGTCAGATAAAGAGAGCCGTATTTGGATAAGTGCAAAAAATGGTATGTCTAAAGATCAAATACTCGATATAAATGAGGGTATATTAAGTGGATGTAACCCAGTTGACCCTCTGTGGAAAATAGAATTTTCATCATCTCATTATAATTCTGATTCAAAATGGATGAATTTATATAATGCGAGACTCTATATGGGTGATGTTCCTATCTTTTATATGCCATACTTTGGTTTTTCACTTGATACAAAAAAGAAATCAGGGTTTTTAAAGCCTGCAATTGGCTACTCACATAATGAAGGAGTTTTTTATCAGCAGCCTATATATATTGCAGTTGATAATTGGTGGGATTTCGAACTTAAACCACAGATTAGAACACAACGTGGTCAAGGAATCTATCAAACATTTAGATTTACAGATTCACCTACTTCTAGTGGAGAGATAACTGCAGGATACTTTGAAGAGTTTGGCGAGTATGCTAGAGACAATAATTTACAAAATGATTCGCATTATGGATTTAATTTTAAATATGATAATAAGGACTTTTTAAACCAATGGTTAGGTACAAACTTTGAAGGTCAATCTGGGATTTATGCTGATATAAGTAGTATGAATGATGTTGATTATATTAATCTTTCATCAAATAATGTAAGGACCAATCCAACTTCAACACAGGTACTCTCAAGAATAAATCTCTTTTATAATACAGATGAGTATTATCTTGGATCTTATGTTAAATATTATCAAGATTTAACACTTGTAAGCAATGATGATATTATTCATAAACTTCCAACTCTTCAGTACCATTATTATCTAAACACATTTTTACAAGATCATGTACTGTATAACTTAGACATTCAGTCTAATAATCTTACTCGTGTTATTAATAAAACAGTAGTACAAACAGATATTAATATACCAGTTACAGTACAAACATCGCTATTTGATGAATACTTGAATATATCCTATACGGCAAATTTATATATGCAATATTCCAGTTTTGGTGGTTCAGAGGAAAATTCAACACTTATAAATGAGTATAATGATGGATATATCGCACATAACTTTCATACCTTAGCGGCATCAACACAACTTACTCGTGCTTATGAAGATTTTTCTCATGTAATAAGTTTGGGTATTACATACAATAAGGCTGGAATGCAGTCTCGTAATGGCTATTATGCAGACTATGAAGAGATCTGTGCAAGCCCTAAAGAAGAAGATATTTATCGCTGCAGCAAACTCAGTGAATTTTATAATATATCAGATATGCAAGAAGAGCTACAGGTCGATTTTATACAATATATTTATGATGATAAATCAACCGAAAAACTGTATCATAGATTAACTCAAAAAATTTCCTATGGGGATATCACAAATAGTTATGGTGAGTTAGAAAATGAATTAAATTACAGAGTAACAGATTATTTAACATTTTATAATAACTGCTTTTATAATTATGAAGAGACAAGTTTTTCTAAGGTATTTAATCAAGTTTCATTCAATAAGTTTGGCATTAAGATAAACTTATCACATCTCTATAAGGACACTTTCACAGCTACGACTACAAATGTGCCACAGTTAACAAGTTATTTGACATCAACTCTTGGATATACTTACGATAATCACTACTCTTTTAGTGCTTTATATAATTATGATGCGATTAGTAAAATTACTAAAACAAAAGAGATAGGCTTTATGTATAAAAAAAGATGTTGGGATTTTGGAATAAGGTACAGTGAAAATAGACGGCCAATTTTAACGAACGATGTGAACTCATTTGTTGCTGAACGTTATATGTATTTTACAATTTTATTAAAACCTTTGATGAAAGGAAATAGTGATTCAAGTATTATGTACAAATTAAGAAATCTAAATTAAATAAGGGAATCTTTTATGCAGTCATATAAAAATATTATTGTAGATCGAAAAGATGCAGCTACTAAACTGAAAGATGTAATACCTATGAATAAACTCAAAGAAGAAGAGTGGGATATAGTGGCTGTCTCTCGTGGTGGTTTAGAAGTTGCGGCTTGTATTAGGGGAAAACTTCCAAACAAGTTAGAGATTCTTTTTTTAGAAGCTATTGTGGCACCAAATAATGCTGAGTGTGAAGTGGCAAGAGTCTCAGAAACGGAAGAGATAGTTATAAATGAGCAACTAGTAAGTGCTTTTGAGATTCAATATGATTATATTTATGGTGAAGCACATAGAAAACATGAAGAGAATATTTTAAGTCGAATTTATCAGTATAGAAAAGGGAAGCCTTTTCCTAGTGTGAAAGATAGAATTGTTCTCTTAGTTGATGAAGGCAGTGAAAGTGGTAGTAAGCTTATGACAGCACTTAAGACTGTTCTGGTTCAAGGGCCAAAGGCTGTTTATATAGCAGTTCCAGTGTTACCAAGTGATGTTCTTGAAGCATTAGAACCTTTTGTAGATGATATATTCTTTTTACATGATATAGGTGATTATGTTGAAACTGCTCTGTATTATGAGCATTTAGAACCAATAAATGATGAAAAAATTGAAAAATTATTAGAGGAATTAAAATGAAATATGATGTAAGTTTAGAATTAGAAAACAGAGAAGAGTCTTACTCTTTTGGAGATGTAGCAAAACAAGCAAATGGTTCAGCATGGATTAAATCAGGTAAAAGTGTTATCCTCGCAACAGTTGTAATAAATGAAACAGAAATAGTAAAAGATGACTTTCTTCCTTTAACTGTTCAATATATTGAAAAAACATATGCAGCAGGTAAAATTCCTGGTGGATTTTTTAAACGTGAAACAAAACCAAGTGATTTTGAAACATTAACTTCAAGAATTGTAGATAGAAGTCTAAGACCACTTTTTCCAAAAGGTTTTGGGCATCCAACTCAGATAACTATTATGGTTTTTTCTGCTGATAGTGAGTCTGACTTACAAGTTTTAGCTTTAAATGCAGCATCAGCAGCTCTATTTACTTCAGACATAGATATTAACACTTCTGTATCTGCTGTTCGTACTGCAAAGGTGGATGGTGAGTTAGTAATAAACCCAACTCTTTCACAACTTAAAAACTCTACACTTGACCTTTATCTCTCAGGTACTAAAGATGATCTCCTTATGATAGAGATGAGAACTTTTGGTGGCGAGCAAGTTACAGTGTCAGAGATGGTTATCGATCCAATGCTAGATCCTACTATGAGTGGAGCAGTTATAAGCTCTCATGTTTCAAATGCAATGAGCGAAGATGAACTTATAGAAGTTTTTGAGAAAACTCAAGCAGAGCTTTTCTCGGCTAATACTAAATATGAAGCAGCATTCGTAAACTCTCAAAAAGTTGTTTTACCTCTTGACCTTAAAGCACATGTTTCAAATGAAGAGATAATGACTTATGTTAGAGATACTCATATGTCAGAGATAAAAGATGCAATTAAGCAGATGGCTAAGTCTGAGCGTTCAACTGCACTACGTACTTTACGTAAAAAAATTCTTACACTTAAAGAAGAATGGGTTAGTGTTGAGTTAGAATTAGAGCTTAAAGATGCAATAGACAAGGTAAAAAAAGAGGAAGTTCGTGCACAGATCTTAAATGATAATATACGTGCAGATGGTCGTGCTTTAACTGAAGTTAGACCGATTAGTATAGATACAAATATCCTTCCAAGTGCACATTCTTCGTGTCTCTTTACTCGTGGACAAACGCAGGCATTAGTAGTTCTAACTATGGGTGGAGCAAAAGATGCACAAATGTTTGAATCGCTTACAGATAGTGGAACTCAAAATGAGAACTTTATGGTTCACTATAACTTTCCAGGTTTCTCAGTAGGAGAAGCATCTCCAGTGATGGGAACAAAACGTAGAGAATTAGGTCATGGTAACTTAGCTAAACGTGCACTCTCCCCAGTAGTAGACTTAGAGGGTCAAACAGTGCGTTTAGTATCTGAAATACTTGAATCAAATGGTTCTTCTTCAATGGCTACTGTATGTGGTGGTTATATGGCTCTTAAAGCTGCTGATATTGAGACTAGTGATACTATCGCTGGTATTGCTATGGGTATGGTTAGTGAAGATGGAAAATATGCAATTCTCTCTGATATCATGGGCCTTGAAGATCATGATGGAGATATGGACTTTAAAGTAACTGGTTCAAAAGAGGGTATCACTGCAATGCAGATGGATATCAAACTTGGTGGAATAAGTTTAAATATCTTAAAAGAAGCACTATATCAAGCAAAAGAAGGTCGTTCTCATATAATTGACATTATGCTTGAAGCAGAGTCTAGAATAGAGTTTAATGACGGTGTTCTTCCAAGTGTAGATTTTTTCCACATAGATCCTTCTTTCATTGGTGAGGTTATTGGTCAGGCTGGTAAAACTATTCGTGAGATGATAGAGAAGTTTGAAGTAGCGATTGACATTGATAAAAAAGATGGAAAAGTAAAAATTACTGGTAAAAATAAATCTGGTGTTTCTGGTGCTCGTGGGCATATAGAAGGTATTGTAAATGCTCCTAAAAAAGAGAAAGTAAAATACGAAGTAGGGGAAAAGTACGAAGGAACTGTAAAACGAATAGTTGACTTTGGTGCGTTTATAGAACTTCCAGATGGAACTGACGGGCTTCTTCATATCTCGAAAATATCAGATCAAAGAGTTGATAAAGTGTCTGATGTATTAAGTGAAGGCGAAAAGATAAGTGTTGAAATTTTAGAGTTTAAAGGGAATAAAATCTCTTTAGGACGTGCCTAAGCTACATTTAAACTCTTTTTTAGAACTATTTAACTATAATTCGACTATCAATAACAAGTAGGGAAATCCTAGCATTTATGTGTGGGTTGCTTCATGATTAAAAATGAGGTTACGCTATCCGAAAGTAATTGTAATAATTTTAAGGACATATAATGAAAAGAATTCTTTTTTTACTAGTAGCATTTTCTGCTGCTGCATTCGCAAACGAGGGTAACGTTGCTAACGAAACTCTTAAAGCATACTCAATGATCGCTGCTGGTCTTGGTCTTGGTTTAGCTGCACTAGGTGGAGCTATAGGTATGGGTCATACTGCTGCTGCAACTATCGCTGGTACTGCACGTAATCCAGGTCTTGGTGCTAAACTTATGACTACAATGTTCATCGCTCTTGCAATGATCGAAGCACAAGTTATTTATGCACTAGTAATTGCATTAATCGCACTTTACGCTAACCCTTACTTAGGCTAGTTAGCATTAAAAAAAACTTCAATTTTTTGAAGTTTTGAGTTGATTAGGGGTCTTCGATATTTTCGTAAGAAAATCGATTATCCGTGAATCACTTAGTCAACCTCAGTCTAACTCTTTTAAGTTAGACTTTCTTAAATACTAGATTTAAGTGCACTCGTGGTGGAACGGTAGACACGCAACGTTGAGGTCGTTGTGCCTTCGGGTGTGGGAGTTCAAATCTCCCCGAGTGCACCATTTATAAACAAATGAAATTTTATTTCTCCTCTAATCTCGTAGAACATCATTAAGATTATTAAAACTATCTGCCTTACCTAAAATACATATCTTATCAAAACTATAACAAGTAATACATGTATAGACTTCTTGTAAAAAGTAAAAATACCTTAGTACTATAGTATGTTTACTTGACTTTAAAAATCTAATTCACTAATATTATATAAATTTAATAAATATATCTGAATGTATATTTATTTAGTGTAGAATGAATAAATAAGGAAATATATAATGAATATAGCAAATAATATTACAGACTTAGTGGGTAACACACCTTTAATAAGACTAAATACTCCATCAGAGCTAAGTGGTGCTACAATTTTAGGTAAATGTGAGTTTATGAATCCAACAAGTTCGGTTAAAGATAGAATTGGAATGAATATGATTCGTAGAGGTATAGAATCTGGTCTTATAAAAAAAGAAACTACGATTATAGAACCAACAAGTGGAAACACGGGTATTGCTTTAGCAGCTAATTGTGCAGCACAAAACTTAAAACTTATCTTAACAATGCCAGAGTCTATGAGTATAGAGAGACGTAATCTACTTAAAGCATTAGGAGCTGAGTTAGTACTAACTCCAGCAAATAAAGGTATGACTGGTGCGATAGAGAAGGCGGATGAACTGCAAAAAGAGATAAAAAACTCTATAGTATTACAGCAGTTTGAAAATCAATCAAACCCTGAAGTACATGAACTCACAACTGGACCTGAACTTCTTAGAGATACTGATAATAATATAGATATATTTGTAGCAGCAGTTGGAACAGGTGGTACACTTACTGGATGTTCACATATATTAAAAGCTGCAATCCCTAACATCATTGTAGTGGCAGTTGAACCAACTGATTCTGCGGTTCTCTCCGGTGAGTCACCTGGTCCACATAAAATACAAGGTATTGGTGCTGGATTTACTCCTAAAAACTTAGATACTAATGCATATAGTGAAGTTATTAAAGTAAGTAATGAAGATGCAATAGCAACTGCAAAAATGTTAGCAAAAAAAGAGGGACTTCTTGTAGGTATCTCAGCTGGAGCTAATGTATGGGCTACTATGCAAATTGCATCTCGTCCAGAATTTAAAGGAAAAACACTTGTAACTATCCTTTGTGATACTGGTGAGCGTTACCTAAGTACAGACCTCTTTAGTGAGTAGAGTATTTCTTGAAACTATAAAAATTCTTGATGGAGTTGCTCTTCACTTAGAGTATCATCAAGAGCGTTTAAACACAGCCCTACAAACTTCAAATAGCTATAATCTTTATACACTGATTAATCCTCCTACTAATGCTCTATATCGATGTCGTATACTTTATGATGCAGCTGAGATAGAGATAGAATATTTACCATACACAAAGCATTATATACATACTCTAAAACTAGTTCTTAGTGATGCAATTATATATGATAAGAAGTATGTAAATAGAGATGAAATTAATAGGCTTTTTATGCAAAAAGAGCAATGTGATGATATTTTAATTATAAAAAAAGGGCTTGTATCTGATACAAGTATTGCTAATATTGCTTTTTATGATGGCAAGTTGTGGTTCACACCAAAGGCAGCACTATTAAAGGGAACTTGTAGAACAAGGCTTTTATTAGAGGGAAAAATAATTGAAAAAGAAATAAGAGTAGAAGATATAAAAAAGTATAAAAAAATAGCACTTATGAATGCGATGATAGATTTTGATATAATTGCATCAGATAATATAGAGGAAATAATTTGTTAGAAAATGTAATAGATGAGGCCAAATTTGCGAAAATCATGCAAAAAAATATTCAAGATGTGATTATTCATTTCTTTGAGAAAGAACAAAATTTTGGAATTCTTTGTAAAATTGAAGAAGTTCACTTTAACCCAACTCTTCCAGAGAGTATAAACTCTGAATTTAGACCATTAACACTATTCTTTTTAGCAGGGTATACATTTGACACAGCTCGTATAGAAGATGATACTCTTATCTTTGAAGCTGGTTTTGGTAGTGATAACTATGGAAGTGTTGTAAGTATTCCACTACTGAGCATTATGCAGGTGATTATCGATGAAACACCAGTTCTTATAAACCTGTCGGTGTACAAAGAGTCAAAGGATAGTAAAAAAGAGTCACAAGAAAATAATGAGAAAGGAGTTGAAAACTCTATGGTATCATTTTTAAATAATCCAGAGAATTCAAAGTTTTTAAAAAAATAAAATCTATATATTAGATTTTATTTAGTGAAAGAAGAAAGTTTACAACATTGTCAAGAAATGCATCATTTTTTCTTTCTTTTAGGTAAGCGATATAGAGAGGTCTGTTTATCTTGTGGTTTTTTACTTTTGCTTCATAAAGTAAACCACTTGCTACTTCTGACTTTATAACATGGTGAGATATTATTGAAACTAAAGGTCTCTCTGTAGTTTTGTCAGCATGTAGAATAGCTTCTTTAACTGAAGTTGGACTAGCTAAAGTACCAAGAATATTAAGGGAAGATAGATCTACATCCATCTCCTCAAAGACTTCAGATGTAAGTTGACATGTATGTGACTTCTCATCTCTACATACCCAGTCAAAAGAACTAAAATCGTCACCATGAAGACTCTTTTTAATTGGCTGGTTTGAGAATACAACAAGTTCATCTTCAATCCATTCTCTATAAATAATACCATCTTTAAAAATTGGTGACTCAATAAGTGCGACATCATTTTTTTTATTTTCTAAATCATCTATAATTCTTGAAGAGATATCTACATTTATAATAATTTCGTTATCAATACGTTTTTTAATCTCTCCAAGGTAATTTGGAAGTATATGATTACCTATTGAAAAAGATGAACCGATTATAAATGTAAACTTTTTATTTATTATTTTAAGTAAATCTTTTTCACTATTTTGGATTGCTTTATTAAGTTTTGTTGCAATGCGAAAAAAGTCTTCTCCCTCTTTAGTTAGTGTGATACCATTCTTTTTTCTATCAACAATTTTTGTATCAAGATAATCTTCGATAAATTTGATCTGCTGTGTTACTGCAGGCTGTGATATTCCTAGTTTAGAGGATGCTTTGGAAAAACTTTTTTCTTTTACAACCATTAAAAAAGTTTGTATTTTAGCGAAATCTTTTAACATAATAATTCCTATGAGTTTGTATTAGAATTATAACAATTAATTATAATAAATGCAATACTTTTATAAAAATTTATTAAATTTAGCTATAATTAACACAATTAAAATAATAAAATTATAGTGGTAATTATGAAAAAAATATTTAATAGATTAAATGAATCACAAGCATCAGCGGTAAAACAAAGTGAAGGTCCTGTCCTTATCCTTGCAGGTGCTGGTAGTGGTAAAACAACAACTATCATCTCCCGTTTGGCTTACTTAGTAGAAGTTTTAGGTATTCCAACTTCAAATACTTTAACACTAACTTTTACTAATAAAGCAGCAAAAGAAATGAGAGAACGTGCTCTAGATATGATGGAAAATATTGCCTACCCACCTCTACTTTGTACATTCCATAAGTTTGGACTTCTTTTTTTAAAGTTCAATATTCATCTGCTTAAACGTCAAAATAATTTCGTTGTTATAGATACAGATGATAAAAAGAAAATTATAAAAAAGATAAATACGGAACTCCCAACACCACTCATAGCAAGTGAAATATCGCGATATAAAAACTCGCTGCTTTCACCAGATGATGCATATAAACAAGCAGAACTTTTTAACTACAAACAGATTGCTGAAGTCTATAGAGAATATGAAAAACATTTACTTGAAAATAACCTTGTAGACTTTGATGATTTAATAGCATTAACATATAAGATTTTAGATGAGAACCCTGAACTAGCATCTGAAACTTCTAAAAAATATCAGTATATTATGATTGATGAGTATCAAGATACAAATGAATTACAGTTAAAACTCATACAAAAACTCTGTCTCGAGCATAATAATATATGTGTAGTTGGTGATGATGATCAGAGTATTTATGGTTGGCGTGGGGCACATATTCGTAATATTATAGAGTTTGATCAAGACTTTAAAGATGCAAAAGTTTTTAAACTTGAAGAAAATTACCGTTCACGCCTCCCTATCCTTAATGCTGCAAATGCACTTATTGAGCATAACCGTTCGCGTTTAGGAAAGAAACTTATCGCTACTCGTGGTAATGGTGAAGATGTTACAGTTTTAAACTCTATGGATGAAAATGAAGAAGCACGTAAAATTTCAATCAACATTCAAAAACTACTAGATAAGGGAATTGAGGCCAATGAGATAGCAGTCCTATACCGAGTAAACGTACTCTCTCGTTCAATAGAAGAGGGATTATACCGTGCAGGCATAGGATATAAACTTGTTGGTGGTCAGCGTTTCTTTGACCGTGCAGAAGTAAAAGATCTTATCTCATATTTGCGTATTGTGACAAACCCACATGATGACTTTTCAATAAAGCGAGTAGTAAACAAACCTAAACGCGGACTAGGAAAAGCTAGTGTAGACAAGATAGAACTTGCAGCATATACAAATGAAACTTCAATATATGAGTATATTAAAAACTCTGATTTAAGTGTTTTAGTAGAGCTTGTTAAAAAGAAAAATGCAAATACACTTAAACAATTTGTACAAAACCTTGATGAAGTTGCTAGAGTGGCAAAAGAGTCTACTTATAAATTTATTGATGTGCTTGAAGATACTTTTCATCTAAAATATATTTATAAGGGTATGCAAGATGAGCAAGACAGAGTCCGAAATATGGATGAGTTTTATGGACTTTTCCGTGACTTTATAAAAAAGTCTCCAGATGTTTCTTTAGATGAATTTTTAAATGAGTTAACATTACAAAGCGAGCAAGACCAAGTAGAGGGTGAGTCAATCTATATGATGAGTATTCATGCCTCTAAAGGTCTAGAGTTTGAACATGTATTTATCATCGGTATGGAAGAGGGTTTTTTACCACTTGTAGGTGAGGGTAGTGATTTAGAAGAGGAACGCCGTTTAGGTTATGTTGCTATGACAAGAGCAAAAGACTCTTTAACACTCTCACATGCAGGGAGTAGGTTTTATAAGGGTAGAAGAAGCGATTTGTCAAAGAGCCGCTTTTTTAATGAAGCAGGACTTTGTGAGGGCTCTTTAATAGTTAGTAAGAATACAGCCTTTAAAAAGGGAGACTTAGTGAGACATAAGGTCTTTGGAACAGGTCGTATTAATGGTGTGAGTCGTGCTGGTAAAGAGTTTAAGCTCAACATTAACTTTGCAGGAACACAGCGTGATATTTTAGCTTCATTTGTAGAAAGACTATAAAATGGGACTTAATCGTCTGTTTGTAGCCAATAAACCAAGCGGTATAGGTTCAAATAAATTTCTCAATACTCTTAAGTACAAGTATAATGATAAAAAAGCAGGTTTTTCAGGAACGCTAGATCCCTTTGCTAAAGGAGTCTTACTTATAGGCTTTGGCTCGTATACAAAACTGTTTCGTTTTTTAAATAAAACCCCTAAAGTTTATAGAGCCACTTTATGGCTAGGTGCTAAAAGTGATTCATTAGATAGTGAAATGATAGAAAGTGTTGATATATTAGATAGCATTAGTGAAGTAGAAGTAGTAAATGCTGTGAAGTCTTTAGAAGGAGAACTGGAATATGAGCCTCCAATATTCTCTGCTAAACGAATAAATGGTAAACGAGCATATGATTTGGCTCGTGCAGGGATAGCATTCGAGTTAAACAAAATTAACTCTAGCATATATGAGACAAAGTTTATTCATTACTGCCATCCTTTTGTAACTTTTGAAGCTACAGTAAGTGAAGGAACATATATTCGCTCACTTGGTCGGATAATCTCTAATAGACTTGGTATACAAAATGGTAGTCTGAGTGCCTTAGAAAGATTAAATGAGGGGCAATTTTTTTACGATAATGAAGAAGCTCTTGATATAAAGAAATCATTAAATATTCCTAAGAATGAGTATTTAGGTGATAAAGAAAACATTACTTTTGGTAGAGTGCTTTCTTTGGGTGATTTAAAGACTCAGGATGAGGGAACCTACTGGCTTGATAATGGTGAAAATATTTCTATCATTACAGTAAAAAATGGTAAAGTAAAATATGAATTAGGGAGAATATGGTGTTAGTATTAGCAAGAAAACTTGATGAATCGATAGTTATTAGTGATAATATAATAGTAAAAGTAGTCTCAATAGAAAATGGTGTAGTAAAACTCGGTATTGATGCTCCAGAAGAGATCTCTATTATGAGGAGTGAGTTATTAGAACAGGTAAAAGAACAAAATATAAGTGCTGCTGGAAAAATTGACCTGCACGAGTTAACTGAGTTAAGTAATATTTTAGGTAAAAAATAGTTTTAATGAAGCAGTATAAAGCCTTTGCTAAAGTAAATATTTTTTTAAAAATCACAGGTAAACGAGGTAATTATCATGAAATAATTTCGCGTTTTATGAAAGTGAAAAATATGTATGATATTTTAGAATTTGTTCCAAAAGAAGAGATAGATGCAAAAGGAAATGAGTTTAAGATACTAGGTGAATTTTCTTGTAAGACAGAACAAAATACTATATATAAAGCCTTCTTTGCACTAAAATCTGCTACAAACTCAGAGAAGCTGGAGCAATTGATGAATAAGTATGCTATTAAAGTTACAAAGAGTATCCCTATGTTCGCTGGTCTTGGTGGTGGAAGTAGTGATGCTGCAACTTATCTTAAGATGTGTAACTCAGCTTTAGACTTGGGACTGAGTCGTCATGAGTTAGCTAGCATTGGGCTTAAAGTAGGTGCCGATGTACCTTTTTTTGTATATGGCTATGATAGTGCAAATGTTAGCGGTATAGGTGAAGTGGTACAAGAGTATAAAGAAGAACTTTTAGATATAGAGACCTTTACACCTGCCATAGAGGTAAGTACACCTCATGTGTATAAGATTTATAGTGAGGATTTTTATAATCCTATTGATGGTTTTAAAGTACAGGAGTTAAAAGAGACTCCTTCTAGGGATATACTGAAGAACATGAGTGCTTATGAGGCAAATGATTTGTTTAAACCAGCACTTCAAGAGTATAAAGAATTAAAAAATCATTTTAAAGCAGCACACTTTTTTAGTGGGAGTGGTAGTAGCTTTTTTAAAGTAGTAGACTAAGAGAGAAGAGAAATGGGCGAAACAATAGCAAAAAATAAAAAAGCATATCATGACTATTTTATAGAAGAGAAGTTTGAAGCTGGATTAGTGTTAATGGGGAGTGAAGTAAAAGGTCTTAGGGCTCATCGTGTGAACTTAAAAGATAGTTTTATTAAGTTTGTAAAAGATGAACCTATACTTTTTAATGCACATATAGGAAGACTAGAAACTACTAATCATTACTATGGTCATGAAGAGAGAGGAAGTCGTAAACTACTACTACATAAAAAGCAGATAGAAAAGATGCTTAAAGCTGTAAACCGTGATGGTTATACTATAGTGCCAATACAGCTCTACTTTAACGATAGAAATCTAGCTAAGATTCAAATAGGCATAGCAAAAGGAAAACAACTCCACGATAAACGCCAAGACCTAAAAGATAAAGATCAAAAACGCGATATTGCTCGTGCTATGAAAGAGTACTAATGAAGTTTATCTTTGTGTACTTGACTTTGATTAATATTTTAATGGCTCTAGAAGTTGAAGTGGCAAGCTGGAAAATTCCAAATGGGCAAACAGCACTTTTAGAGTTTAAAGAGACAAAAGGTTTGAAGTATAAAAGTGTAGAAGTCGGTAACAAAAGTTTTACTATCTTTAGTAAACCAAATGACAAAACAAGAAAGTATGTACTTATTCCCTTTTCATACTATGAAAAAATAGAAAATAAAACTCTTATCATCCATTACAAACAAGATAAAAAAGAACAGAGAGAGAGTTTACTTCTCAAAGTGATAAATGGAAAATATACTAAAGAAGAGATACATGTAGATAGTGCAAAGGTTAATCCTAGAAGCAAAGAGCTTAAAAAACGTATCTTAGAAGAATATAATGAAGCAATGAGAATTTACTCTACTGTCACAGCAAAGAGTTATATTTCAAAACCATTTATTTGGCCGCTCAACTCCAAGATAACAAGTTCTTTTGGAAAAGCAAGAGTTTATAATGGCTCGCATAAAGGCTATCATAGTGGTACAGATTTTCGTGCTGCTATAGGTACCCGTATTATTGCTGTAAATGATGCGAGAGTTGCTCTTGTGAAAAAGAGGTTTTACTCTGGTGGGACAGTTTTACTAAACCATGGTGAGGGGATATACACTTGTTACTTTCATATGAGTGTATTTAAGGTAAAAGAGGGACAGATGGTAAGACAAGGTGATGTTTTAGGACTTTCAGGTCAAAGTGGTCGGGTTACAGGTCCTCATTTGCATTTTTCAGCTAGAATAAATACAGTACAGGTTGATCCCATACAACTTATTTCACTTTTAAACAAAAATTTATTAACAGGAAACTAAAATATGACACTCTTTCAAATCTTTATGCTTGGGACTTCTGTCTTTTTTGCATATAAAATTTATGAACACATTCAAACTCTTGATGATCCAGAAGAAAATGTAAGTGAGCCAAGTAGAACAGCAGAGAGTTTTTCTACATTTGATTCTATCTCTCTTTTAGAAAAAGCTGATGATGAGGTTGTAAAAGGTAATTTAGATAAGGCATTAGCGATTTACAGTGAAGCAAATATCAAAGAGCCTAAAAGTGGAGAAACACTTTTTAAAATGGGATTTACACTTGGACTTCAAGGGAGAAATAAAGAGGCTTTAGAGTATTATCAAGATGCACTTAAAGTTGATTTAGAGAATCCTTTTTCTCATTTGGAAATTGCATATATATATCTTAAGGATGGTGAATATGCTAGTGCTAGAACTCATTTAAATGCAGCTTTAGAACTAGATCCTAACTTAGAAAAAGCAAAAATAGAAATAGAGAAACTAAACGCAGAGGTATAAGATGAAAATATCCAAAATTTATAAGTTTTTAAATGAGCTCTCTCCTTTTGATCTTCAAGAAAAGTGGGATAATTCAGGACTCTTAATAGGTGATTTTAATGAAGAGATTAGTCAAATTGCCTTGAGTATTGATGTTGATGAAACACTCATTGATTCATTAGAAAACAACACACTTTTAATCACACACCATCCTATCATTTTTGGTGGATTAAAACAGCTAGAATTTTCAAAATATCCAGCAAATTTAATCAAAAAAATGATTAAAAAAAATATTTCTAATATAGCAATGCATACGAACTTTGATCAAACACACCTAAATGAATATGTTGCAACAGAGATACTTGGCTATAAAATTGCAAAAAAAGATGGATTTGTTGCTTACTTAGAAATTGATGAAGATTTTGATGTTTTTGCTCTGAAAGTTGCTACTGCATTTGGACTTAAATCTGTACGAACAGTTAAGTGCTCACAACGAGTCAAAAAGGTCGCTTTGACCACTGGTTCAGGCTGTTCTTTAATGCGAAGTTTAGATGCAGATTGTTTCTTAACAGGTGATGTAAAATACCATGATGCAATGGAAGCAAAAAGTATCAAGTTATCGCTAATTGACATAGGCCATTACGAAAGTGAACACTTTTTTGCACAAATTCTAGAGAAAAATTTGAAAAATTTAGGTTTAAAAGTTATAATTGCATCATCAGAAAATCCATTTACATATATACACCCTTAAAGGACCTAAATGAACAACCACCTTCAACAGCTTATTGACCTCTCTATTATAGATAAAGATATCGATGCATTTGAACCTCAAATTGAAGAGGCAAACTATAATTATGAAGCAGCACTTGCAAAGACTAAAAGTATTGAGACGGACATTGAGAACTTAAGTAATGAAATAAAAGAAGAAGAAGTTAAAAAGAGTAAAAATGAAATTCACTTAGGGGAACTTTCACAAAAACTTGAAGAAAATTCTAAAAAAAGTGGTGATGTTAAAACTGAACGTGAAATGAAATCACTTCAACTTGAAGAAGAAATTGCTAAAGAGCAAGTAACTTTTGCAAATGAAGAAATAGCACGTTTGGAAAAAATTATTGAGTTAAAAAAAGAACAAAGAGAAGTTGCAGAAGTGTCTTTAGTTGAACTTTCAGCTTCACTAGAATCTGTAAAAGTAGATGTTGATGCAAAATTAAAGTCTATTAATAAAGATCGCCAAGAAGTATTTATTAAGAAAGAAAAGCTTCTTAATGTAGTAAACCAAAAAGGTTTAGCTTTTTATCAAAAAATTCGTAGATGGGCAAAAAATTCAACAGTTGTTCATGTAGAAGAACAAGCTTGTATGGGTTGTCATATGATTATTAGTGATAAAGTTTATTCAGATATTATAAAAGGTGAAGAAATCACAACTTGTCCTCACTGTGGTCGTATTCTTTACACAAAGCCTAACGAAGAGTAAGTTTGAAGCCCTTTACGTTAGTTTATTACACTTTGAGTGTGATGCTCTATCTTATAGCATTACCTCTTATTGTGTATCTAGCGTTTAAGGCTAAGTACAAAGAGTCAATCCCTGCACGTTTTTTTCTTTTTAAAAACCCTACATTTTCAAAAACAGAAGCTATTTGGTTTCATGTGTGCTCACTTGGCGAAGCAAATGCTTTAAAGCCTTTATTGCCTTTATTAAAGGATAAAGAAGTACTTATAAGTACAATAACTCAGACCGGATATACTGAAGCTTTAAAGTATAATGCAGAAGTGCGCTACCTCCCTTTTGAAATATTTTTACCATTTTGGATAAAAAAACAAAAGGTTTTAGTAATTCTTGAAGCTGAATTTTGGTACTTACTTTTTGCAGTTACTAGAAAGCGTGGTGCAAAAATAGTACTTTTAAATGCAAGAATTTCTGATAAAAGTGTTAAAAGATATTTACAGTTTGCATGGTTTTATAAAAAACTTTTAACTTATGTTGACACACTGTATGTACAAAGTGAAATTGATAAGAATCGTTTTATTGCACTGGGTGGAAGAAATATAGAAGTTATAGGGAACATTAAGTTAGCAAATGAGATAAAACACTCTCAAGAATATGAAAAACCCAATGTTTTAACAATAGTTGCAGCAAGTACTCATGAAAGTGAAGAAAAATCTGCTTTAGCTGCATTTATAGAGTTAGTTAGAGAAAAAAATGCAAAATTTATTGTTGTGCCTCGTCACCCAGAGCGTTTTGATATAGTGTATGAGTTATTACTCAAAGGGGCTAAGGACAATGGACTAAGCCTGAGTCGTTTTTCTCAGACTCATAATTTTGATACAGATATAATTTTAGTAGATATGATGGGTGAGTTAAATAATATCTACCGGATAAGTGACATAGCAATTGTAGGTGGGGCATTTAGAGAAGATGTAGGCGGACACAATCCACTTGAACCTGCACATTTTGGATGTAAAATAATTACTGGAAAGCATATTTACGAGCAAAAAGAGCTTTTTAAGTATGTACATCATGTGCAGTATGTAGAGCGAGATGAGATATTTGATGCTTTTAAAAAAGCAGAAAACTTACCGTCTTCCTTGGTTGAGGAAACTATTGATTTAAATCCAATAGTAAATAAAATACTCGAACAATAAAAAATAAAAGGAAATAAACACAATGGCGACAGAAAAAGCATATAAGATTCTTGCATTGCAAGAGGGCATTTCTAACAACAACGCAAAGTCTATGATAGACCGTGGGCTAGTGTATGTTGGAAATAAAAAAGTAGTAATTGCTCGTGGGGAGCTAAATGCAGATACAAAGTTTAGAACGATTAAAGTAGAACGTCCTAAGGTCATTTTTGAAAATGATGACATAGTTGTAGTTGATAAACCAACATATGTAAACTCTGATGAGATAGAGCGACAGTTCAAACCTGCAGTTCTACTCCACAGACTTGACCGTGAAACATCTGGTGTTTTAATGCTTGTTAAAAACGAAGAGTTCCGAGAGAAAGCAATTAAAGAGTTTAGACAAGATAAAGTATATAAAGAGTATATCGCTTGGGTTGAAGGTATCATGAGTGAGCCTATAGAGGTTGATAAACCAATATCAACACAAAAAAAGAATAATAAAGCCTACTCCAATGTATCTCCAAAAGGAAAACCCGCAAGAAGTGAGTTTTTTCCAGACTTAGTAAGTGCAAATAAAACGAAAATTAAATGCATTATTCATCATGGACGTACTCACCAAATTCGTGTACATCTACGTTATATTGACCACTCTATTGTTGGTGATGAGCAGTATGGTGGACGTCGTGCAAAACGTGTGATGCTTCATGCACATAAAGTAAGACTTCTTGGTATGGAGTTTAATGCTCCTGAACCTAAAGAGTTTATACACTTTCAATAGCATATCAGCAATGCTTTGCTAAAATGCAAAAAAATTAAATACCTAAAATAAGAGAGAAATATATGTTTGATACTTTAACAGATTCCTTTACAAGTGCAATAAAAAAGATTCGTTTTCATGACGATGAGAAAGCCTTAAGTAAAGCACTAGCTGAGCTAAAGAAAAATCTTTTAAAAGCGGATGTAAACTATAAAGTAGTAAAAGAACTCTTAGAAAAAGTACAGTTACGTACAAAAGAAAAAGGTATCGGTAAAGATCAGTTTTTAGAGGCTCTCCGAATCTCTTTAACTGAGTTATTAGAAGTTGGAGGGAACAAAGGTTTTGTGTTTGCACCAAACCCCCCAACCACAATACTTATGACAGGTTTACAAGGCTCAGGTAAAACAACTACTACTGGTAAACTCGCTACATATCTTAAAAATAAGCAAAAGAAAGTTCTTATTGTTGCAGCCGATTTACAGCGTTTAGCAGCAGTAGAACAACTCCGTCAAATTACAGCTCAGATAGAAGTAGAACTGTATGAAGACGAAGCAAGTAAAAGTCCTGTTGACGTTGTTAAAGCAGCTATGAAATATGCACACTCTAAGATATTTGATGTTGTACTTATTGATACAGCTGGACGTTTAGCGATAGATGATGGACTAATGAATGAGCTAGAAGATGTTAAAAAAGCAGCTTCTCCTGATGAAATTTTTTATGTAGTAGATTCACTGACTGGTCAAGATGCTATAAGAACAGCGACTACATTTAAAGAAAAAATTGGTATTGATGGTGTAATCCTCTCTAAATACGATGGAGACTCAAAGGGTGGGGTAGCATTGGGCCTTTCAAGTCAAGTACAAGTGCCATTGCGTTTTATCGGTAATGGTGAGAAGATGGAAGACTTAGAAATCTTTTTACCTGAACGTATAGTCAATCGTCTTATGGGATTTGGTGATGTTGAAGGTTTAGCTGAAAAAACTGCTGATATTATAGACGAAAAACAAGCAAAACGTCTGAGTAAAAAGATTCAAAAAGGTAAGTTTAACTTTAATGACTTTTTAGAGCAGATGGAATCAATGAAAAAAATGGGTAGTATGAGTTCTATAATGGGAATGATTCCAGGAATGGGCTCAATGAGTAAGGCTATTAAAGACTTTGACTTTGAAAACTCAGGTGAACTTAAAAATATCAAAGCAATGGTTAGCTCAATGACAAAAAAAGAGCGTGAAGAGCCAGATCTTATTAATAATTCACGTAAACAAAGAATTGCAATTGGTTGTGGACTTACTATAGTTGAGATAAACAGAATGATCAAACAGTTTAAAAATGCAGGTAAAATGGCGAAGAAGTTCTCTGGTAAAAATGGAATGAAACAGCTCCAATCAATGATGGGTGGAGCTGGCGGTATAGCTGGACTACCTCGTTAAAGGAAAAATAAGACTTTACTTTTAAGTATTACTTGGATATAATTCCAGTATCGTAATAACTTCTGAAATAATCCCTCTGTGATTAGAAGGTATCTCTTTTTTAGAGATATAAGACGCCAAATGGCGGTAAGAGGCACAATAAACTACTTGTATTTATTTACAAAATGTATTTATTCTGCAAAAAAATACCCCTAAAATATTTATAACCTAAAAGGAAACACATGACAGTAATTAGACTTACTCGTATGGGAAGAAAAAAGAGACCATTTTATCGTTTAGCGGTAACAGATAGCCGTAAA
>QNZS01000049.1 GCA_003978465.1 Sulfurimonas sp.
TTGTAATGTTCGTGCTAGAGTAAAGGTAAGGAGTAAGTGCTTTAAATTCAGCAGAACAAGTATCAACCTCATTAAACTCTACACTAACACCAAGTTTTTTACGAGCATCATATACTTGCATTTCACTGATTTTATGGTTCGAGTTTTTTTCTATGAGTTGGCTTATTCTTTTATCTGAAAAACCATCAACTTTAACATCACGCATAATCTCAGCATCAAAAAGAATTTTATCTGTGATTGTCGCTTCTTTCTCAACTAGTTCACTGAGTTGATATAGGAACCAGTGGTCTATCTGACATGTATCAAACATCTCTTGTATAGTCATTCCACGACGGAAACCTTCTGCTACATAAAGCATTCTCTCTGCGTTTGGACGACGAATTTCATGTTTAATAAACTCTTCGTTAGCATCAATCTCATCAAATCCACAAATACCAGTCTCTAAAGAACAGAGTGCTTTTTGCATAGACTCTTTAAAAGTACGGCCAATTGCCATAACTTCACCAACAGACTTCATAGAAGTACTTAAAGTGCTTACAGCTTCAGGGAATTTTTCAAATGTAAAACGTGGTATTTTAGTAACAACATAGTCAATAACAGGTTCAAAAGATGCAGGTGTTCCTGTGATATCATTCGTAATTTCATCAAGAGTAAAACCTACAGCTAAAAGTGTGGCTACCTTAGCGATAGGATAACCGGTTGCTTTTGATGCTAGTGCAGATGAACGAGATACTCTAGGGTTCATCTCGATAACAATCATACGACCAGTTTTTGGGTCAATTGAGAACTGAACATTAGATCCACCAGTGTCAACACCAATTTCACGAAGGATATCAAAAGAAGCATTGCGCATTCTTTGGTACTCTTTATCTGTTAGAGTAAGGGCTGGAGCAACTGTGATACTGTCACCAGTATGAACACCCATAGGGTCAAAATTTTCAATAGTACAGATGATGATACAGTTATCTACTTTATCACGGATAACTTCCATCTCATACTCTTTCCACCCAAGAAGAGACTCCATTATTTCGATTTCATTTACTGGAGAAGCTGATAAACCTTCTTCTGCAAGTTTTTTAAACTCTTCCATATTGTATGCAACACCTGAACCACCACCTGCAAGTGTAAATGAAGCACGAGAGATTACAGGAAAACCGATCTCTTTTACTGCTTCTATAGCTTCAGAAACAGTGTAAGCATTTTTACTTTTTGGTAAATCCATACCGATTTTAATCATCGCTTCATTAAATGCAGAACGGTCTTCACCCTTATGTATAGCTTCTGGAGTTGCACCTAAAAACTCTATACCTTTAAGCATACCTTTTTCATACATACTTGTTGCAACATTAAGAGCAGTTTGGCCACCCATTGTTGGAAGTATTGCATCTACATTTTCTTTTTTGATGATTTCAGCAATTACATCTTCTTTAATTGGTTCGATATAAGTTCTATCTGCAAACTCAGGATCAGTCATAATAGTTGCAGGGTTAGAATTGATGAGGATAACACGGTAGCCTAACTCTTTAAGAGTTTTAACAGCCTGTGTACCAGAATAGTCAAATTCACAGGCTTGACCGATAACAATCGGTCCAGAACCTATAAGTAAAATAGTATTAATGTCGGTGCGTTTTGGCATTTTGACCCTTCAAAATATGTTTATAAAAATTTAATTATTATAGCTAAAGGGCACTTAAAATTTAATGAGTTTTAGAGAAGTTTCCTAAAACTCAAATGTATATATAAGTGAAACTAATCCAGAATAGATATAATCACTCTCAAGAAGAGGAGAATTTAATGCACTTGATGGAAGTTTGTCAACTCGAAGGTTCACAAGTCCTGCAAGTTTGTTAGTAAAAGGATACTCAATATATGTTTGAGCTCCTAATTGCCAGCCTGCACCAGGAGTAAACTGTGTTCTGCTCAGTGTAGTTTCACTTTCTTTAACACCGTAGTAATAGTTAACAAACTCATCTGACTCATAAATAAAAATAAGGCTTGGATAAAATGTAAAGTCACCAAGGGAATACTCATCACCTATTTCTGTTTTAAATAACCAAGACTTATGTCTCACTAACATATCTGTGAGTAGCATTGTCTCTATATACATATCGTTATATGAGACACTTAATGCTAAACCACCTTCAAAAGTTGTTTCTCTCGTATCCATTCCTTCTAGATATTTAGAATCTTGAGCCTTGTATCCATAAATACGAGGTTGTGCAGTAAGTGATAAACCCCATGAAAATTCCTCACCCTTATCTCCAAAAAAGTACATTCCTACTCGACTCCACCTTACATAAAAAAGACCATTATCAAAAAAGATAACAGGGGAGGGGACTATAAGTGGGTCAACACCTTTGTATGGTTGTATTTGTACATATGGGCCAAATCCAAGAGTAACTTTTTGTTTTTTTTGTGTCTCTACAGCATGTAGTGAGAGAATTAAGAGGCTTAGTAGTACTATGTATTTCATCGAATACTCCTTATCATGTGAAAGTAACTTGGCTCAATGCTTCTATAGTAGGGCTCAATGATAGCATTTTGATAACCTTGTTCGGAGGTAACAGAGAGAACACGGCCAACTTTAAGACCTTTAATGAAAATATTGTCAAGACCAGAGGTAATGACTTCGTCACCCTTTTGTATCTTAAACCATGCAGGAATGAAGTTGACTATAAGTAAATTATCATTATTACCGTGTATTATACCAGGAGCAAGCTTATTTCCAATATGAACTGCATAGGCACTTTTTATATCTTGATTAAGTAGTGCTAGTGCCCGACCATTTTTTGAAATAACAATACCGGCAACTAGTTCTTTATAGATTAATCCATAAATCTTAGAACTATTATAGTCTGAAACTTCTAGCCAAAGGCGGTTGAAATTTCCAAACTTTTCATAAGATATCATACGTACAAGTTCTACATTTGTCTCTATTTTTAAAGACGAGTGGTTTTTTTGGTATAAATCATGAATTTCACTTCTTAACTCTTGCATTACAAGATGATTATTTTCATACTTTAGAAGATCTTGTTGTAAATCTTGAATTGTATCTACTTGAAAAAAATGTTCATTGAAATTATTTTTAATTGATTGGTTAATATTATGGTAGAAAATCTTTATTGTATTAAGGGAAGTGATAATGGGTGACTGAATAGTTTGGTTGTAATACAAAGCACCTACGAGTAGTGCTATGAGTACAAAGAGATAGGAAAATAACTCTTTATTCATGCTCAAATAATTCTTGTAATAAATCGATCTCTTCGAGTGCACGTCCAGTTCCACGAGCAACAGCAAGTAGAGGTTCATCCGCTACAAAAACAGGGATTCTTACAATATTTGAGAGATACTTATCCAGTTGACGAATAAGTGCTCCCCCACCTGTTAAAATTATACCGTTATTTACAATATCACCTGCTAAGTCAGGAGGCATTTGCTCTAAAACATTACGAAGTGCTTCTGCAATTTCTTTGAGTGGTTCTTTCATAGCCTCTCTTACATCTTCACTTGTTAGTTGAACTGAACTAAGAAGTCCTTCAATCTGGTCACGACCAGTTACAGTCATTACAAGTTCTTCATCTAAAAGGACAGCAGTTCCAATATTAATTTTAATATCTTCAGCTGCTCTTTCACCGATAAGAAGATTATACTTTTTTCTAATATAACTGATAATACATTGGTCGATTTTATCACCAGCAGTTCTAATAGACTTTGATAAAACGAGTCCACCTAAAGAGACAACACCGATTTCAGTAGTACCACCACCGATATCAACAACTAAGTTTCCTTCTGGCTCACGAATATCAACACCTGCTCCTATTGCAGCAGCCATAGGTTCTTCTATAAGAAAAACTTCACGTGCACCTGCTGAGAGAGCAGACTCTCGAACAGCCTTCCGCTCAACCTGTGTAAGACCATAAGGCACACAGATAATGATTCGAGGAGATATTAAAGAAGTACGACCGTGTGCTTTTTCAATAAACTTCCTGATCATCTTTTCAGTCATATCAAAGTCAGCGATAACACCATCACGCATAGGACGAATTGCTCTAATGTTTCCAGGTGTTTTACCAACCATAGCTTTTGCTTCATGTCCTACTGCAAGAACTCGTGTTTGACCATATTTTTCAGTTTTAACAGCTACAACAGAGGGTTCATTAATAATGATTCCACGACCTTTGGCTATAACAATAGTATTTGCAGTTCCTAAGTCAATGGAGAGGTCGTTTGAGAAAATCCCTATTAGTTTATTGAAAATCATATTTACTTGCCTTATGCTGTTTGTTGGATTGTTGTTTTAATATAAACAGGTTCTGCACCATCGTCTATAACGTCTTTTGTGATTAGTACTTCATATCCTGCATGTTCAGGAAGTTCATACATAATATCTATCATATTTTCTTCTAAAATTGCACGAAGTCCACGAGCTCCAGTCTTACGCTTTATAGATTTTTTTGCAATCGCTAAGAGTGCACCTTCTTCAAAGTTTAATTCCACTTCATCAATAGCAAAAAGTTTTTGATACTGTCTAATTAGAGAGTTTTTAGGCTCTGTAAGTATACGAACCATATCCTCTTCACTAATTTCACTTAAAGATGCAATGATAGGAAGACGACCAACAAGTTCAGGAATAAGACCAAAATGAACTAAATCATCAGGCTCGACCATATCAAATGTTGGTTTTTTCTCGTCTTTTGTTTTTTTCTCATGTCCAAAACCTAAAATATTTGCACCCTGCTTACGTTTAAGTATCTCTTCTAGACCATCAAATGCACCACCACAAATAAATAATATATTTGTAGTGTCTATAGATGTAAACTCTTGGTTTGGATGTTTACGCCCACCTTTTGGTGGAATATTTACAGAAGAACCTTCTATAATTTTTAGAAGTGCTTGTTGTACACCTTCTCCTGAAACATCACGTGTGATAGAACGGTTTTCACTCATACGAGCTACCTTATCGACTTCATCTAAAAAGATGATACCTTTTTGTGCACGCTCAACATCACCATCAGCAGCTTGGATAAGTTTAGTAAGAATATTTTCAACATCTTCACCAACATAACCAGCCTCAGTAAGACTTGTTGCATCTGCTATAGCTATTGGTACATTTAAAACTCTTGCAATGGTCTGTGCCATGAGTGTTTTACCTGAACCAGTTGGACCGATTAAAAGTACATTTGATTTGGCTATTTCTGTGTCATCATCTGTGATTTGTTGTGCTTTAAATATACGCTTGTAGTGGTTATAAACAGCTACACTTAAAAGTTTTCTAGCTCTCTCTTGACCGATGATATAATCACCTAAAAAGTTGTTTAACTCTTTTGGTGTCATTAAGTTGTCTACAGCTACAAGAAGCTCTTCGTTTTCTTGTATCTGTGTTTCACTCTCATCTCCAAACATAATCTTGTATGCTGAAACTACACAGTTTTTACAGATATAAACTCCATTACCAGCTATAAGGGGATTTACTTCACCCTCAGAGGCATCACAAAAACTACAGTGTCTATTTATCATTATTTTTTCTCTCAAATGGGATTCCACGTTTTGTTTTTAAAACAAAGTCACATAAATCATTAACATAGTGGTTTTTGGTCTCTTCTAGTAGTCTGCTTGCAGTCTCTTTAAGTGGTTGACCTGACTCAAAAAGCTCACGATAAGCAGATTTTAGTGCATTTATATCATCGCGCCCTATATGGCGACGCAGGCCTGTAAGGTTTAACCCTCTGAGTTTAGCCCTATTTCCCTCCGCCATACAAAATGGTGGTACATCTTGAGCTAGAGCAGAAGCTCCACCTATCATAGCATAGTCACCTATGTGAATAAACTGATGTATAGGAGTCATTCCACCAACTACAACATAGTCACCAAGTTCAACATGACCGGCAAGTGTCGCTGCATTTGCTAAGATACAGTAGTTACCTATAATAACATCGTGGCCTAGGTGAACATAACCCATAAAAAGGTTGCTGTTTCCAACGATAGTTTTACTACCTCCACCTTTTGTTCCTGGATTAAAAAGTGTAAACTCACGGATAGTATTATTATCACCAATAATGAGTTCAACATCTTCACCATTAAACTTAAGGTCTTGGGGAATAGAACCGAGAACGGCATGAGAAAATATTTTGTTGTTTTTTCCAATCGTCGTTTTACCATAAATACAAGTATTTGCAGCGATAGTTGTGCCTTCTCCAATAATTGTCTGGCTAGAGATAAAACAAAAAGGGCCGATTTCAACATTTTTACCAATAACTGCACCATCTTCAATGTGGGCTAATTTAGATATTTTTGACATTTAAAGCTTACTTATCTACTATCATAGCTTTAAGCTCTGCTTCACTTGTTAACTTACCGTCAACAAATGCTTCGCCTTTAAGTACCCAGATAGAACCTTTATTTTTTAGTACAGTTATTTTGTATTCTAGTTTATCACCTGGTTTTACAGGAGCACGAAACTTAGCCTTATCAATACTCATAAAGTAAACAACTTTATTTGCAGTATCTTCGGGAGTTAAATCCATGCTCTTGAATGCTAAGATTCCACCAGCTTGTGCCATTCCTTCTAAAATCATAACACCTGGATAGATTGGGTGACCTGGAAAGTGTCCTTGAAAAATAGGTTCTGAGATAGAAACATTTTTATAAGAGAGAATAGTTTCACCTTTTACTAGCTCTGTAACACGGTCAACAAGTAAAAAAGGGTATCTGTGAGGTAGTATCTCTTGTATTTCTGTAACATCCATTATCATCATTAAAAGCCTTATGTAGTAATATTTTGAGTTATTTTACCCAAATAAAGATTATAAAAGGATTAGCTTTTCTTTCGTGTCTTCATAAGTTTTACTATCAAGGTTGATAGTGAGCTTTCCTTCGGGGATCTCTTGCATTACTATAATAGGGCTTAAATCATAGTTCGTATCATTTATTTTAGCTCTAAAAGAGAGCTCTTTTTCTTGACTTAAAGGATTAAAAATTAGTTCTTTAACAGTTTTATATTGCGTTTTGTTTTGCTCATTAAAAAATGCTAAAGTGATAAATTTTATTTCTTCACGGTTAAAGTAGTGAATATTTTGTGAATTATATTCAATTTTTCCTTGTGCTCGTTTTCTTGGAAGAGTTGAGTATGAGAGTGCATACGCATCTAGTACATTTGTCTTTCCCTTAGTAACTTTAAAGTTAAATTCTCGATAGTTAAGGAACTTCTGCTTGATGATTTTATACTCTTTATTTTCATCTTCAAGAGAGTTTCGTAGAGTGTACATTGCGATTCTCTCTTCTATTGAAGCTGGAAGGATAGAGCCTGATATTGGGCTAAACATCTCATCCATTAGTTTTTCTTGTTGTTCTCTTTGCATAGTAAGCCCAAAAATACAGCCACAATAGTCTTGACGGTAGAGTTGTTCCTCTTTAGTTACACGAGACTGATCTTGACTTCCCCCGCCACTTCTATAATCAACAGCGATAAATTCAACACCATTTTTTTTATAAAAAGCATCACCAACACGTTTGAGCTGTTCTTGAGACTTTAAGGGACTTACAAGTAGGGTCGTAGTAATTTTTTTCTCACCAAGTTCTAGGGCTTTTTCAGCACTAACACTAAAACGCTTATCAAAACAAACTTCACAACGAGCACCTTTTTCAGGTTCATTTTCAAGTCCACGGACAGCTTGAAGCCAGTTTTCATAATCGTATTTACCTTCAATAAGTTCAATGCCTAACTTTTTACAAGATCGTTCTACATCGAGTAAACGAAGTTGGTATTCTGAATATGGATGGATATTTGGATCGTAGAAGAAGCCAGTTAGCTTCTCCTGCGGATAATCTGCTTGTAGCTTTTCTAGAAAAAAGTGACTATCAACACTGCAGCAGATATGAACTAACATTTAGTCTCTTGACTCAACAACAGTAATAGACTTGATTGCATCTTGACCTTGAATTTGTGCTAAAACATCAAAACTAGCAGTATCTTCTTTTTCAATTGCACCAAAAACAGTGTGAACACCATCAAGGTGAGGTGTGTCTACAAAAGTAATGAAAAACTGGCTTCCACCTGTATTTGGTCCTGCATGAGCCATTGAAAGTGTACCTGGAGTGTGTATAGATGTGTTAGAAGAAGTTTCACACTCAATAGCCCAACCTGGACCACCAGTTCCAGTGCCTTCTGGACAACCACCTTGAGCCATAAATCCAGGGATTACACGGTGAAAGTTTAAGTTGTCATAGTAACCAGTTTCACATAAATGAGCAAAGTTTGCTACTGTATTTGGAGCTTCTTCTGGTAAAAGTTTAATCCAGATAACACCTCTAGCTGTATCTACTTTTGCATATTGTTGTTTCAGTGAGTCTTCTGCACTGATATTGTAGTTTTTTAATTCTTTTTGTCCGAACATTCTTTTACCTTTTGTAATTTATTTTTAGAATTATAGTGTAAGTTTATTTGCTTTAGTAGGTGAGAAAGAAATAAGTTATAATTTTAAAGTTATAACATAATTTCATTTTTATATATTTAAGATATTTTATTTCTTATTACATAATATTTAAGGCATCTATATATTAAATTAATTATTGAGAATATTATTAGACAGACTTAAAGTGATTTTTCTCTTAACTTATCTCTTTAAATCTATGGATTTACTTTATAAGACAACAAAAGAGTTGACATTTTCTAAAGAAGCAGTACTTCATCAAACTGAGATACAAAAAGTGTTCAAATATGTACAATAGATAGCCGATAAAACCGATTTGATATTATCATTTTTAAGGCTAATAAGGTTGGTACGATTAATCAAGTATTTTTAACTTTATGGGATGTAGTTTCTTTGATACTTTACAGTTAGAAGCGCCTTAGATTGGTGGTTTATTTGAAGAAGCAACTAATAGATTTCTAACTGTAAAGTAATAAAGAACTCATATAAAGTTTAAAATATTTATATAGATATATGCAAAAAAAGAAGTAATAGCACTTGAAAGTACATTCGCTTCAAACATAAAAGAGATACAAGAACAATTTAGGCCTGAAACATTTATAGGTCACTTTAATAAAAATATGTTTATCATTGTGCCATCAATTGGTTTATTTTTAAAGGCCTTAATAAAATTACTCTCTCATCTGAGTCTTTGTCTCTGAGTAAGAAGAGTCAAGAAAAAGAGTTAGTGCTGTTTATAAATGTGGAACTGAATATGAACAAAGAACTCAGTGAAATAGAAGTTGAGTTCATTCATATTTTTGAGATGATGTAATACACAAGGAAAACAATGAAACAAGAGTTTGTCGAAAAAATCAAACATAATCCTGACTATATTAAGTTAGTGAAGATAAGAACACAGTATGCAATGAGACTGACAATAACGATGTTAGTTATTTACTTTATATTCATACTAACAATCGCGTTTAAGCCCGCTTTACTTGCAGCGACTATTAATGAAACTAGTGTTATTACAATAGGAATTCCCATAGGAATTTTTGTCATCGTTATAGCCTTTGTCTTAACAGGACTCTATACTAGACGAGCCAACAGTGAGTTTGATGATTTAACAAAAAAGATTAAAAACTCTTTAGTAGATGAAAATAATGAATAATAAAGCATTCTTATTTTTAATCTTAGGTTCACTAGGTCTATTAGCATCGGGCACAATAGATGGTGAGATTACGAAACAAGCTCTTAATATCCCAGCAATAATTATGTTCGTAATTTTTGTAGGTGCAACCTTAGGTATCACATACTGGGCAGCAAAACGCACAAAAAGTCCTAAAGACTTTTATACAGCAGGGGGTGGTATTACAGGACTGCAAAATGGTATGGCAATCGCTGGTGATTATATGTCAGCGGCTTCATTTTTAGGTATATCAGGCCTTGTGTATCTTAAGGGTTATGATGGACTTATCTACTCTATAGGTTTTCTAGTTGGGTGGCCTATCATACTTTTTATGATTGCAGAACCGCTTCGTAACTTAGGAAAGTACTCTTTTGCAGATGTTGCTTCATATAGACTTCGTCAAGCTCCCATAAGAATTCTTGCTGCATTTGGTTCAATTGCAACGGTTATTTTATACCTTATAGCACAGATGGTTGGAAGTGGTAAATTGATTCAACTACTTTTTGGACTACAGTATGAAGTGGCAGTTATTTTAGTAGGTGTACTGATGATACTCTATGTAACATTTGGTGGTATGCTAGCAACTACTTGGGTACAAATCATTAAAGCATTTTTACTACTAAGTGGTGC
The DNA here is from genome assembly GCA_003978465.1 of Sulfurimonas sp. GTDB lineage: Bacteria > Campylobacterota > Campylobacteria > Campylobacterales > Sulfurimonadaceae > Sulfurimonas. Next base: position 10,231 of record QNZS01000049.1, read on the forward strand.
TACTTTTATGGCTGTGATGGTTATGAGTCATTATAATTTTAGTTTTGAAGCACTTTTCTCAGATGCAGTCGCTATAAAGGGTTCGGCTATTATGAGCCCAGGAGGGCTTATAGACGATCCCATCTCTGCGATATCTCTTGCAATAGCCCTGATGTTTGGAACAGCTGGACTCCCTCATATTCTTATGCGTTTTTTTACTGTAAGTGATGCTAAAGAGGCTAGAAAATCAGTCTTTTATGCAACAGGTTTTATAGGCTATTTTTATATGCTTACTTTTATCATTGGATTTGGTGCTATTGTTATGGTTTATCAAAATCCTGAGTATTTAGACCTTGTAAAACAAGCGATAGATGGAGGTTCCCCAATACTTGGTGGAAATAACATGGCAGCAATTCATCTTTCACATGCTGTTGGTGGTGATTTCTTCTTAGGTTTTATCTCAGCGGTGGCATTTGCAACTATTTTAGCTGTTGTTTCAGGTCTTACTCTCGCGGGTGCTTCGGCAATCAGCCATGACCTTTATGCTTCAGTAATTAAGGGTGGTGATGCAGATCATCATAAAGAGATGAGAGTGAGTAAAATTGCTACTGTTGTTTTAGGTGTGGTTGCTATTATAATGGGAATAATGTTTGAGAAACAAAATATCGCTTTTGTTGTGGGACTTGCATTTGCCATAGCAGCTTCAGCAAATTTTCCAGTGCTTATACTCTCTATGTACTGGTCTAAGCTTACAACTAGAGGTGCCGTTATCGGTGGTTCTCTCGGGCTTGCAACTGCAGTTATTCTTGTACTCCTTGGGCCAATAGTTTGGGTAGATATACTAGGAAATACAGAGGCGATTTTTCCATATAAGTATCCAGCACTATTTTCTGTGAGCATGGCATTTATAAGTATTTATCTTATATCTAAAACAGATAACTCATCAGCTGCAAAAGAAGAAAGGGCAAAGTTTGAGGCTCAGTTTATACGTTCTCAGACAGGAATTGGGGCGGAGGGTGCATCAGAGCACTAAAGAAAAGAGCTATTAAAGGAGAGATAAATTTTCCTGAGATATAATTTTTAAAAGAATAAATAGTACAAGGTAATACAATATGTCAGAAGTAAAAAAACCAATTTTTCAACCAAATGCACAGTTTTCAGCAAATGCAAGAGTTAAAAACATGGATGAGTATAATGCTCTTCAAAATAAAGCGATGAATGATTATGAGGGTTTTTGGGGAGATTATGCAAAAGAGAAAATTGACTGGATAGAACCATTTAAAAATGTACTTGATGAGTCTAATGCACCATTTGTTAAGTGGTTTGATGGTGGAAAGCTCAATGTCTCAGCTCAATGTATAGACCGTCATCTTGGTACTCGTAAAAATAAAGCAGCAATCATATTTGAGGGAGATAGAGGTGATACTCTAACTATCACATATCTTGACCTTTATAAACATGTAAATAAATTTGCTAACCTTTTAAAAGAAGATTTTGGTGTTAAAAAAGGTGATAGAGTTGTTATCTATATGCCCATGATTCCAGAAGCAGCTTATGCAATGCTTGCATGTGCACGAATCGGTGCGATTCACTCTATTGTGTTTGGCGGTTTTTCTTCTGAAGCACTAAAGGATAGAATCGAAGATGCCGAGGCTAAAGTTGTTATAACTGCTGATGGTGCATTTAGAAAAGAAAAACCATATATGCTAAAACCAGTTGTAGACAAAGCACTTGAAGGTGAAACTCCAGTACAAAAAGTTCTTGTTGTTGAGCGCAATAATGAAGAAGTGACTTGGAAAGAAGGTCGTGATTATTCATATCGTGAGCTAATTAAAAATAAGTCGTATGAATGTGAAGCAGAAGTTATGGATAGTGAAGATCCACTTTTCTTACTTTATACTTCAGGGTCTACGGGTAAACCAAAAGGTGTTCAGCATAACTCAGCAGGATATATTCTTTGGGCTCAAATGACTATGGAATGGGTATTTGATGTAAAAGAAAATGATACTTTTTGGTGTACTGCTGATGTTGGTTGGATTACAGGGCATACATACATTGTATATGGCCCTTTAGCAATGGGTGCAACTACACTCATGTTTGAAGGTGTTATAACTTACCCAGATGCTGGCCGTCCTTGGGATATGGTACAAAAACATAGAATAAACCAGTTTTACACTGCCCCTACAGCTATCCGTGTGTTACATAAGATGGGTGAAGAAGAGCCTAAAAAGTATGACCTCTCAAGCCTGAAAGTTCTTGGAACAGTAGGTGAGCCAATAGATCCACCTGCATGGAAATGGTACTATGAAGAAGTAGGCTCCAGTAAGTGTGCTATCGTTGATACTTATTGGCAAACTGAGACAGGTGGACATATAGTTTCACCATTACCAGGTGCGACACCTATAAAACCTGGTTGTGCGACACTCCCATTGCCGGGAATTATGGCAGAGATTTTAGATCCAGTAACTGGTAAAAAGATGGATGTTGGTGAGACAGGTTATATGTGTATAACTAAACCTTGGCCAGCACAGATTCGTGGTGTTTGGGGTGATGAAGAACGTTATAAAAAATCATACTTTGGTGATGTGAAAAAAGATGGAAAAGCTGTCTATTTTACAGGTGATGGTGCTAGATATGATGAAGATGGTTACATTACCATTACAGGTCGTACTGATGATGTTATTAATGTGTCTGGCCATAGAATGGGAACTGCAGAAGTTGAAGCAGCTCTTAAAAAAGAGCCAGAAGTTGCTGAAGTTGCTGTTGTTGGAAAACCACACGAATTAAAAGGTGAGGGAATTTTTGCATACATTGTCTTAAAAAATGGGCTTGATGAAAGCCGTTTTAAAGATGATATAGCAATGATGAAAAATCTTAATGGTATCATCAAAAAAGAGATTGGAAATATCGCTATTTGTGATGATATAGTCTTCGCTCCAGGTTTACCAAAAACTCGTTCAGGAAAAATTATGCGTCGTATTTTACGTACTATTGCTAAGGGTGAAACAATCACCCAAGATATTTCTACACTTGAAGATCCTTCTATCGTTGCTACTTTAGAAAAAATGGTAAATGGCTAAAAATTCTAATATGTTTCTTGCGAGTATAAGTTTAGTTCTTATCCTTATGAGTTTTATTTTTCATGTGAGTTACATAAAATTGATTTAGATGAGACTGGATAAACTGAAATTTTGTTTTTGATGCACAAAGTATAGTCAAAGATAGTGAGACACTGTATGAAATTAGGTGGGACATATCTAATGCTACAGATGTAATGATGACTTTTTTGGTAAAGTTGAAACCTTAGGTGCAGTAACCGTAACTAAAGATAAGTACAATCCTGAACCGATTATGCTCACCGCATAAAATAAGGATGTCTCTATGTTTTAAATAAAACTATAAATTATAAAAAGAATAGTGCAGCCCCAATAGTGATATTTTAAGAAAAAGAGAATGAGATTCAGCAGTACTATAATACAATGCCGTATAGAAACTATGGTAGACATTATCCAATAAGAAGAAGACATTATTAATAATGGTATAATCACATAACTAACTTACAAAGAGACTTTTATGGAATTATGTGTTGCACTTGACTTATCTACTAAAGAAGAGAATTTAACTCTTATAGAAAAAATAAAAGACCACGATGTTTGGCTTAAAGTTGGACTTCGTACTTACATTCGTGATGGTGAAAACTTCTTAAAAGATATCAAAAAAATAAATCCTGATTTTAAAATATTTTTAGACCTTAAACTCTATGATATTCCAAATACTATGGCTGATTCTGCTGAATCTATAATGGGTTTAGGTGTAGATATGTTTAATATTCATGCTAGTGCTGGTAAGAGAGCGATGAAGACAGTAATGCAACGCCTGAGTACTTATGAGTCTCGTCCTATTGTTTTAGCTGTGACAGCTCTTACATCGTTTAGTGAAGATGAGTTTACTGCTATATATGAAAAGGATATAGCAAGTAAGGCAGACCAGTTTGCAAAAGATGCAATGGATAGTGGTCTTGATGGTGTTGTCTGTTCTGCTTATGAGTCTGCATCGATTAAAAACATAACTTCTAAAGATTTTATGACTCTAACACCAGGTATTCGCCCCTTTGGCGAAGATGCTGGTGATCAAAAGAGAGTTGCAGATGTGTCATATGCGAAAGAAGCTCTTGTAGATTTCATCGTTGTAGGACGCCCTATTTATCAGGCAGAGAACCCTTCTGATGTAGTAAAAAGAATTTTAGAGTTAATTTAAGCTTATTATTATTAACAATTTACTATAATCACCGTCTTCAAACGGAGAAGTGGGAGAGTGGTTGAATCCGCGCCCCTGCTAAGGGTGTGTAGAAGCAATTCTACCGAGGGTTCGAATCCCTCCTTCTCCACCACTTGAAGAACTGAAAAACCCTAAAATACTTACTTTAACCCCCTAAACAACGAAGTTACAAGCTACTTTACTATACATTGGTTTGTCTACTACAATTCACTAGAATATACCCATATCTACAGCTAAAATGTACTTTTAAATGTACTTTTGTCATAATAGTACAAACAAAGGCAGGAGAAAGTACATCAGGGCATCTATATTAACCGCTACAGCAGTATTAAAAGCACCTCCAAAATAAAGTTAAAATTTAAAGGATAATATAATGACAAGAATAGCAGAACAAAATGCAGTAATTCAACAATTTGAAAGTATTGTAGGTGGAAATAAAGTTCTAACTAAAGAGAGTAAAACATCTTATTATAGAAGTGGATTCCGTTCAGGTATAGGAATGGCTTTAGCCGTTGTTTTCCCAAGCACACTAGTGCAACAGTGGAAATTAATTGAAGCCTGTGTCAAAGCTAATTGTATCATTATCATGCAAGCAGCGAAAACTGGACTTACAGAAGGTTCTGCCCCTAGTGGTTCTGATTATGATAGAGATGTGGTGATTATTAGTACCCTTGCTATTAATAAAATTCATTTAATCAATGAAGGAAAACAAGCGGTTAGTTTATCTGGTGCAACCTTGCATTCACTAGAAGAAACCTTAGGTAAAATAAATCGAAGTCCTCATTCTGTTATCGGCTCTTCTCAACTAGGTGCCACAGTCATAGGTGGTATTGCCAATAACTCAGGCGGTGCCTTAGTAAAACGTGGTCCTGCCTATACAGAATTTGCTATTTATGCACAAGTAGATGAAAACGGGGAATTACATCTTGTTAATAACCTTGGCATTGATGGACTCGGAACTACGCCTGAAGAGATATTAACGAACTTAGAAGAAGGTAATTTTGACCCTTCTAAAATTAATTATGACAAAGGTATTGCTTCTGATAATGAATACGAAAAACGTGTTCGAGATGTTACATCTGACATACCCGCTCGTTTTAATGCAGATGAGAGACGATTATTTGAAAGTAGCGGTTGTGCAGGGAAACTAGGTGTTTTTGCCGTTAGAACAGACACCTTTGCTATACCAAAAAGAGAACAAGTCTTTTATCTAGGAACCAATAACCCTGATAAACTTACAAAACTAAGAATAGATATTTTAAGTAATTTTAAGAATCTTCCCGAGATGGGAGAATATATGCACCGCACCATTTTTAATATTACAGAAAAGTATGGAAAAGATACCTTTGTAGCCATTAGATACTTAGGAACTAAAAATATGCCTCTTTTATATAAAATAAAATCAAAGGTTGAAAACCTTTTAAAAGACATTCCATTTTTACCAAAAGATATACCCAATAAGGTTATGCAATATACAAGTCAATTATTTCCAAACCAGATACCAAAACGTTTACTTGAAATGAGAGATAAGTATGAGCATCATCTTATTTTAAGTATGGGAGATGAGGGGATAGAAGAAGCCTTAGCCTACTTAGAAGAGAACTGGTCTGAAGATAAAGAAGACTCTGATGGTGGATATATAGTATGTACCAAAGTGGAAGCTGAGAAAGCACTACTGCATAGATTTGCTGCTGGTGGAGCCGCTGGACGTTACACCGTTATGCATGAAAAGAATATTACTGGTATGTTACCACTAGATATCGCCTTACGACGTAATGATACGCAATGGGTTGAAACACTACCTCAAGAAGTCCAAGACCATATAGAAATCACCTTACATTATGGGCATTTCATGTGTAATGTGTTTCATCAAAATTACATTTTCAAAAAAGGTACCGATAAGCTTAGAATGAAAGAACTCATGCTTGAATTCTTAGATAAGAAAGGGGCAAAGTATCCAGCGGAACACAATGTTGGTCACTTATATAAGGCAGAAAGCACTTTGCAAAAATTTTATGCTGAACTAGACCCAACCAATACATTCAATCCAGGAATTGGGAAATTGAGCAAGTATAAACAATCTTGTAATTGTTGCTAGTTTGGGGTGTAATTTATCCTCTGAACTTTTTGTCGTCACTTAGCCCAAGTTTCTTCATTACAATTTCCTCTAGAGTGCAGAGTGCTATCAAACCATGTTTGTAAGTCTTTTCCATACTTATATTCTGATAACTCAGATCTTTCTATGCCTCTGCTAAGATATTCATCATAAAGACTATCAACGGGTACTGCTAAAGTTTTTTTCTCATGCTTAAGCCAATTATCTAAGAGTATAGCAAAGTCACTTTTTCTATCTTCCCAATACTTTCTTCTCAATTCAATGTGTTCTTTACTACCCATCATTTACCCCAAGCTTTTCCAATTCATACTAAGAGATATATTCCACTAAATCATTATCAGTAGGATAGCCTGCAACTTCATAACCATCCTCATCAAAAAAACATTTTCTGCCGGTGTTCATATTAACGCATACAAGTGGGTAGTCATCGTCTTCACGAATATCTTTGATAATAAATATATTACCCATACTACTCTTCCACCTCTGACCTACTTTGAACTCTATAAATTCATATTCCACTGTTTTGACTCTCTCATTCAAATTTTATATCTATTATATCAAATACAATAGAAATATAGGAAATATAGGGGCAGGTGATGAATATCCACTGAAAATACAGATATTAAAGCATAAAAAAGTAGGATACAGCTATTGAAAGAGTATTTTACTGACTGTAAGACAAAAGATGAGAGAAACAAAGCGATAGTTCTCTCTGTTGGTGATGGATATACTCATCAAGAAGTAGCACAGTATTTAGATACCTCGAAATCCAATGTAACTAAAGTGATAAAAGTAGTCCAATAGGGTGAGACCCTTATTTAAAGTCACGAAATGGGATATACACATGTATTCAAATTAGGTGGGGGGGTATTAATGATGGTTGGATTGATTTGGGCTATGGGACGGTACATTAAGTACCAATAGCACTTTCAAATAATAAACTTCTTGTATTTCTGAGTAAGCATAGGGTTTTTAAAGGTGTCCTTAAATAAGATGCCATAAGATAAGTAATAGGACAAATAGATGAATATTAATTTTTCACATTTAGATATATACAAAGAATCCCAAATTGTCCCCTATTTAGAGGGTGAGTCTGGGATAGGTAAGACATCGATTATAGAGCAGTATGCAAAAGCAAAAGAAATGGATTGTATCATTATGGGAGTGGCTTCCTTAGATCATATAGAGTTTTACGGTAGGACAGTTTCAACAGATATTGTAGCAGGCTTTAATGATCAAAAATTTACTGTATTTAAGAAGTCTATACCTAACTGGGTATCAACAATACTTCACAATGATAAAAACAATAAAGAAACGCTTCTTTTTATAGATGAGCTCAACCGTGCGGAGCCACAAAATCTTCAAAGTTTAATGAACCTAATACTTAAAAAAGAGTTTGGATCTGATAGCATTAAATTACCAGAGTCTTTGTTTATTGTCTGTGCTGGCAATCCCATAGATGACGGTAATTACCTTGTTGAGTCACTTGATAAGGCCATGCTAAGTCGAATGGCCATAGTAAAGGTTAAAACTACTCTTACGTCATGGAAAAAGAATTATGCTCTTTTGCATGATAAGAAAAACAATAGACAAAAGGTTCACCCCTCAATCATTAGTTACCTTGAAGATAATCGTGCTGACTTTTTGCTTGAAAGTGCCGAAGATGATATGAGTGATCCGGGAATGGATCCAAGAAGATGGGATATGATTTCTAGACTACTGTATTCTTATGAAAAAACTGAAAAAAATGCCAATAATTTAGTAAGCCTTTTATCTACCGTATCTAGTAAAGAAGTTACCCCTAAACTTGTCAACTATCTTAAGAGCTCTAAAGTTTTGGCATTCAGTAAAATTCAAAAGCAACTTGCAGAATTTTTGGACTTACATAAAGAAAAAGACTTTAAGGCATATTTACTAGCTGAAAAGAATGACACTTCTCATTATGATGAACTCATACAATCAATACAATCCCAGTTGGATCGTGCTCAACCCGTAACTCAGAGTAATATTCTTAGCTCTTGCTTTTTCGCCATAGAAGCTGAGAGTGTAAGCGATGATATATTTGCAATTATGCTTAACCTAAGTTCAGCGGAACACATTATGTCACTAAAAATTGGTATTGATGCGGCTGAAACTTTTATAGATAAGATAGATGAAAAATATAGCTTAGGTATCAATAAAAAAGTATCTGAGGGTTTGGTGAAACATATAAATAAAACCAATCCATATATAGCAGAACTCCTTCGAGGGCAATAATATGACACCATCTTACCTTCATGAAAATCTCATGCAAGCCTGTGAAAAAGGAAATTTGGACGAGGTGAAACAGTGGCTAGCTGACGGTGCGGACGTCAACTTAAATATCAAACTTCCTAAGAATGCTTTAGATGTAGCCGTAAAAACAGGCAATCATCAAATTATTAATCTACTGGTAGAGCATGACGCTACCATAAAAGAGTATGTGCTTCAAAAAGCCATAGAAAAAGACAAAAATTATTTGAATCTTTTAATTCCTGATTTTAAAGCGTGTACGGATGAAAAACTTCTTACCGGGACGCTTCTAGCCGCCATTAATATAGGTGACTTAGACCTCGCAAAGCAAGCCATTGAGCAAGGTACAAAACCAGCTTCACTGTTTTTATCTGCTATTTTAACCATTGCTAATGTAGAAATATTACAATTGTTAATTGAAAATGGTTTCAACATACATGCGGATGCAAACATTATTTTAAGCGAATGGATGGGCTCATCTGCAATAAATTGGCATGGGGAGAAAAGGACTGAGAGACATGATCTATTAAAATTTATCATTGAGTATCATTTAGAAAGACCAAACTCTCTAGAAGGATTTAAATCTTGGAATCAATCTGACAAATCACGTTTGTTTAGAATGGGATTAGATACTAAGGATTTGAACATGATGAAATTTGCAGTTTTGACAGGGGTAAATAAAAATGAATCCCTTAACTCTGCACTAAATCGATATTACACAAAAAAACAAGATGAAGAAGTTAACTACGAGATAATCGAATATATTTTAAACTCAAATATAATCTTCAATAAAGTTATCATTTCAAACGCAGTATGTTTTAACTATACAGAAATTTTGAGTGCACTTAGCAATAATGATGATTTAGAATATGCCTATGAAATGGCCTATAGTTATGAAAATGACTCCTTGCAAAAGGATTTTATTGACAAAGGTATTTCTAAAGAAGCACAACACTTTACTAAAATGAAAATTTCTGCCATCAAAGGCAATATTAAAGACTTACGGAATGCCGTTAACAACGGTGCTAATCTAGATACATTAGGTACTGATATTATTGTCGAAATTATAAATAAAAATCACGTAGAAATACTAAAATATTTTCATGCTTCAGGAATAGTGTTTGACCGATCTTATAATCACTGCTTAAATAAGGCAATGAATGTTCACAATGCCTATGAAAGCATAAGCTACCTCATAGAATTAGGCCTTGATATAAGCAGTATAGGAAACTTACCACGAGAGTACCGAAAAAAATACCCCTCATTCTCTGATATGTGGGAAAAAAGATATAGAAATATCTTTAATTACACTATTTATTTAGCAACAGAAGTTTACCCAAGGCGAGAAGGCAAGAAAAAAGAAGACGTCTTAGAAAAAATTGCAGAGTTTTCAACACTCCCTTATGTTATAAAAATGTCTGAGGCTGCATCACTTGAACAGTAGTCAAGACTACCTCTACTCCATGAAAACCATTGAGTCTATCATTGCTAATCCTGATAGTAGTTGGAAAACAGTATTTAAAGAGATGATTATTTCTATGATAGCTTCTAATACAAATGAGTTGCTGTGGTATGCAAATTTTCTAAGCAGGTGTGAATATGAATTTCATTTTGATGAATCATTTGTCTCATCCGTTTATTTTAATGGGAAAAATTTTGTTATTGTCGTAAATCCAGTGATACTTGGAGTCATTCATAAAGACCAAATTATTGCCATACTTAAACATAGTGCGGGACATATAATTAACCATCACTTTGCTCGAGGAAACTACGACAACAGTATAAATAAAGAAGTCATTGAAACAGCAAAAGATATAGTGATTAATGGATGTAGAGAGATTCCTTATATTAAAGACTTACCTCGTACTGGTAACTATAAAGATTCACCTATTTCAGCACTTTTTTATCAGTCACTTTTCCAAAAGTATGGAATTGAAAGTTATGAGCTTGGTAGAGAGTTTGAATATTATGTCGAGCTCATACAAGAATCTTTAAAAGAAGGTTCTTTTAAACAAGCACAAGATAATGTTGAATCATCTGCCTCTGACTTAGAAAATAGTTCTGATGATGAGATAGATATACCATCAAATCCTTCACAAGACGAAGATGAAAATAGTAAGCCCTCAAGCGATGGTGAAGAAGATGCCTCACAAGACGCAGATGAAAATAGTGGATCATCTGAAAATAATGATGAGACAAATATAGAGTCAAAATCTTTATCTGATAAAACCATCGAAGCCTTAAACAATGGTACATGTAAGATGGATAACCATGAGTATGGTGAACAGCTTCAAGAAGCTGTGGAACTTATTAATGATAATGTATTAAACTCTTTCATGGATAGCACATTAAATGAAATGATACATGATTCAACAGACTTTGCAAGAGGTTTTACACCTGGCGAAGCAACTGGGGTACTAAGTAAAATTGAAAAAAGAAAGTCACACAAAGATTGGAAAAAGATACTTAACAAAAAGATGCGAAACTCCTTAAATAATTCTATGCGGTACAGAGAACCAAATAAGTCCAGACAACATCCCATTTTCCAAGATGATTTAGACATATATGGATACAGCCCTGGAAAAAAACCTAAACTAGCCGTTGTGCTTGATGTATCAGGTTCTGTTGATGACAAACTTCTTAGTTCTTTAATGTCAGAAGTCCAATCAATCCAGAGAAAATATTCTATTAAGAGTCTTACTCTAGTGCAAGTTGATGCTGAGATAAAAGATATACAAAAATTTGGAACTCGAGATAAGTTCATAAAGAGACAAGGTAGTGGAGGAACCATCATGGAACCAGGCTTTAAGGCCTTATTAGAACAATCAAGTCGTGAGATACCTGATTTGATAATATGTGCTACAGACGGAGATATAGAAAAAAGTTTTGAACATGTTAAAATCCCAAATAAAGTACAGGTTATTTGGCTTATTGAAGAAAAAGGTAGATTATTGTTTGATGTAAGTCAATATCCGAAACAGCAAATGCATGTTATTAAGTTTTCGGTATAAAAAGAAAACAGTGCGCAAAAGAATACGCTGAACTAATAAGGTACTAATCATAAGCATGGGGTAATATGACCACTTTTTCCCCTAGATGGGGGGGGGAGACTTAAGTGGTCACTTAAAACTTTCTTGGTCGTTGATAAGAAATAATATAACGATTTATGGATATAAGGATATAATAGATTATATAGATATAAACTATCGCGAAAGGATATATTATGTTAGTATTTGAAAATGAAGAGCTTTGCGAAGAAGAAGTAGCAAGAGCGGAACTATACAAATCGATATTAAAAACCATGGATGCAGTTGAAGGAGAAAATACTAGAGATGGATTAATCTCTTATGCCTCTGATAAACTTGGCTTAGAACTCGACTATGTAAAAGAGATAATACAAGATGAAGAGAAGTATATCTCCTAGAACTATTTGTTAATTTAGCTGATGTATAAGAATGGTAAGGGTGTACTTAAGGATATGACTAAGGCTAAGTTCTGGACAAAGAAAGCTTATGAAAACACAGATACTTCTATAAGAGAAGAACTACAACAAAATATATTAATAACTTTTACTGTTGATAGAATTAGGTACAAATCATTATCAGTATAGAGTAAATATTTTATTCTTTGGAATTTTCAGGTTTTTTTGTCATGTCTTTCAACTCGCTCAAAGCACTAAAGTAGATATTAGTAGCAATTAAATATTCTCTATCCACATTTTTTTTCATTGCTCTAATCAAGAAAAATCCAATACTGGAGATGATTAAGATTATTATAGTCGCATTACTTTGATCATACATGGTATCATCTAGAATATCATGTAGAATATCAAAACCAAATAACTTATCTAATATAATACTTCCCAGAGAGATTATTATTCCCAATACACTAAAAACTAAATATCCAGCATAATCAATAGCTTTATTGCTTAGCTCATCTCTTATATCTGATAAATTTTTAACTTTAAATTTCATTCCATCTATGTTCATAAATATCCTCAGTGAATCTTTATTGTATGTAACTGTATAAAAATTCTTTAGAATAATATTACCGAGAACATCCTTAATCTGAACCCATTTCTCATAGTTACAGAGATAGAAACTAAGATAGTACTTTATTCATTTACACTAACATGAACAATACACTTCTCAATGTTGGCTGTTTCTAAATAATCTCACTAGAATTCACAGGAAAACTAATAGCTATGATGGATAAGTTCAGAGAATATTACCTAGAGTATATAAGTCACTCTAACTAATTTAAGTATATAATAGAAATGATACCCATCTTAGTTATCTATATAGTATATAGATATAAAAAAAGTAAGATTTAAAAAAATAGCATTTAATACCCTCTGAGCTGATTTTTTTCTTCTTAATAGTGCTAGAGAGATCCTTAGAAGTTCAAGTATAGTGTTTAAACAGTATCTATCTCTCCTCCCCCCTTATGATGTTATCTTTTTAATTACATAATCTATGATGATAATTATAGTTAATTATAAGCAAATGAAATAAATAAGTCTGAGGGAATTGTAACAATTGTAACAATTGTAACAATTGTCAATAAATAAATTTCATAGTGAAATAGATTAAGTTAGATGTAAGTTATAATAATATACCATAGCCACAGTTATTAAAATAAGCGAAAAGGAATTGATAATGAGTATGGAAAAAGAAGAGTCTGTAAAAAAACTTTTTACAGCAGAGAGCGCGAAGGTTGACACTAATAAAGGTGATCAGTATTATGAAGAACTATATGCATCTTGCCAAGATAGAATTGAGGACTTAAAACAACTTAAGCCCCTTAATAATAGAGTTGACTTTACTGAAAGTATTGAAGAACAAGGACTTGGAAGAAGAGATTTCTTACAATGGGCTTCAGCAACTACTGCAATGCTTATGCTTCCTGCTTCTTTTACACCACTTGTAGCTGAGGCTGCAGTGTTAATGAATAGAGTACCTGTTATTTGGATGGAATTACAAGATTGTGCTGGTAACTCTGAAGCACTATTACGTTCTGATGGACCAAAAATTGATGAAATTATATTAGATATTATCTCATTAGAATTCCACGAAACACTTCAAGCAGCCTCAGGTCATCAAGCTGAAAAGCAAATGAATGAAGCAATGGAACACTTTAAAGGTAAGTACTTACTTTTTGTTGAAGGTTCTGTACCACTAGGTAATAATGGAACTTATGGAACAATTGGTGCATCAGGTGAAACTTTTATAGATCACTTACACCGTGGAGCTGAAGGTGCTGCAGCTATAGTTGCTGTTGGTTCTTGTGCTACTTTTGGTGGTATACCAGCGGCTGCTCCGAATCCAACTGATGCAGTTGGAGTAATGGATGTAATTAAAGGTAAGCCAATTATAAACATTCCAGCTTGTCCTGCAAATCCATCAAATATGGTAGGTGTAATTTTACATTATGTATTAACTGGAACTTTACCTGAACTAGATTCACTTTTACGTCCTAAGTTTGCATTTGGATATAGAATTCACGATAACTGTGAAAGACGTGCACACTTTGATGCGGGTGAATATGTTGAAGAATGGGGTGATGAAGGTGCTAAAAACAACTTCTGTCTTTACAAAGTAGGATGTAAAGGTCCAATGACTTTTAATAACTGTTCTATCATTCGTTATAATGAGGGTGTAAACTGGCCAATTGGTGTTGGACGTGGTTGTATAGGATGTTCTGAGCCAGACTTCTGGGACAAATATGCATATGAAAGACCAATGGCAAATGCTAATATTAAAGCACCAACAGGTGGTGTTGAAAAAACTGTTGATGAGTTTGGTCTAGGGCTGTTAACAGTCGCTGGTATCGGTATAGGTATACATGCAGCAGCAAGTGCTATCGCAGGTAAAAGAGAAGACGGAGGAGAATATTAATGAGTAAAGTACACGGTGAAGATGGTAACTTCCATCAAACGGACGCAAATGGTAACAAGCATATAATCGTTGACCCGATTACAAGAATTGAAGGTCACCTAAGAATAGAAGCTATAATTGATAAAGATAATACAATTATAGATGCATGGAGTTCTTCAACAATGTTTAGAGGAATTGAAACTATTGTAAAAAATAGAGATCCTAGAGATGTTGGTTTAATGACAATGCGTATTTGTGGTGTTTGTACAGGTACACACTACCAAAGATCTATTGAAGCAGTTGAGGATGCATTTAATATAACTATTCCTAAAAATGCGAGAATTGTACGTAACTTGATTCAAGGTTCTCTTCAGGTACATGATCACTTTGTACACTTTTATCATTTACATGCACTTGACTTTGTAGATATTATTTCTGCAACTACAGCAGATGTTGATAAAACAGCAGCAGAAGCAGTTAAATGGGCTAAAGTAGCTGGAACAACTCCATACATGTCAGGAGCTACAGAATTTAAGAATATTCAAGATCGTATTATTAAGTTTGCTAAAGAGGGTCGTTTAGGTATCTTTGGAAATGGATATTGGGGAAATAAAGGCTACAAGCTTACTCCTGAGCAAAACCTTATTGGTGTAGCTCATTACCTTCAAGGACTTGATGTACAAAGACGTATGTCAAAAATGCATGCACTTTTTGGTGGAAAATCTCCACACCCACAATCAATCGTTGTTGGTGGAGTTACTTGTGTTCAAGATATTGAAAATCCTGCACGTATAGCACTGTTTCAAGAACTATTACGTGAAACAACTGATTTTGTTAACAGAGCTTATCTTCCAGATATCTATATGGCTGGTACTGCATATGCAGCAGAAGCTACAGATGCATCACAATCTTTTCATGGTACAAACCATAAAGGGACATTAGGAACAGGAATCGGTGGTTCTGGTGGAGGACTTTTATCTTATATGTCTTATGGAGACTTCAGACTTGATGATACAGGTTTTTATAACTCAGCACTATACTTACCTTCAGGTTTAGTTCTTGATGGTGACATTAGTACAGTACATGAGCTTGATGAAGATAAAATTACAGAAGATGTAACACACTCATGGTTTGAGGGTACTGGTGCTCCAGAACATCCTTATGTTGGTACAACTATTCCTGAATATACAGGACTTGATAAAAGAGATGATGGTTATGCTTATCTTAAAACTGATGAAAAATACTCTTGGATTAAATCTCCACTTTATGATGGCCGTAAAGTAGAAGTTGGACCTTTAGCCCGTATGGTAGTTGGATATTGTAAAGGTGATGCAACTATCACTAAATATGTAGGCGACTTTCTTAAGAATTCAGGATTACCACTAACTGTACTTTTTTCTACTGTTGGTAGAACAGCAGCACGTGCAATTGAGACTTTAATGATAGCCGATGGTATGCAGACTTGGGCAGCTGAACTTGCTTCTAATGCAGCACATGGTGACCTTAGTACTTGGACAGAATTTGATTTTGACGAAGTAAGTAAAGACTGTAGAGGTCGAGGTATGGCAGAAGCACCTAGAGGTTCATTAGGTCACTGGATCGTTATTAAAAATGGTTTAGTAGAAAACTTTCAAGCAGTTGTTCCTTCTACATGGAATGCAGGACCACGTGGGCCAAATGGTGAAATTGGTGCTTATGAAGCATCACTTATTGGTACAAAAGTAGCTAATCCTGAAGAGCCATTAGAAATTATTCGTACTGTACATAGTTTTGATCCATGTATTGCTTGTGCGGTACATGTTATGGATACAGATGGTAAGGAGTTGGCTGTTTATAAAGTTGACCCTACATGTGCATTTTAAAAGGAGCCTAATATGAATGCTAAAGCAGGATATATACAGGTAAAACGTAGATCAGGAGCCCTAAGAATTATTCACTGGGTGAATGTTCTTTCTATGATGGTAGCGATTGCAACTGGTTTGTATATCGCTGCACCTTATTATCAAACATTTATAGCAGATAGTGCTGTAGATAAATATGTAATGGGATGGAATCGTTGGGGTCACTTTATGGTGGCAATTATTTTTGATGTAACATCAATTATTATCTTTTATCTAACATTCTTTTCACGTGTTGAAAGACCATGGAAGAAAGTTATACCGAATAAAGAAAATTTAAAAGAATTTGGTGCAGTTCTTATTAACTTACTTACGTTAAATAGACGTAAAGATTTTAGTTCAGCACATAATGATAGCTTTAATGTTACATACTTTTTTATCTTTCACTTTCTTATGATTTGGATGTTATTAACAGGTCTACAGATGTATGTTCATGGTCTAGGATCTGGACTAAGTGGAATTGGTGAATGGTGGCCTACAATGTTGCATTTAGTAACTGATTGGACTCTTCCTGCAGCTCATGCTATGGTTGGTTCAGTAATACCAACAGCAACAAATATGGATGTACGTATATCACATCATATAACTATGTGGTTACTTGTCACATGGGTAGTTTTCCATATCTACTACCAATTCTGGAGAACAATTTTCTGGAAAGAGGGTGATATCTCTATTATCGTTGGTGGTAGTAAATATGTTAAAATTGAAGATGGAGAAAATAGCTAGATGGCATACGAAAAGATAGCACTCATTGGTATAGGAAACATTATGTTTCACGATGAGGGCTTAGGCGCCTATTTAGTTAAGTATATTGAAGAAAATTATGAAGCCCACCCTAAACTCACTATTGTTGAGGGTGGTACTTTAGGATTTACTTTAATGACATACTATCAAGAATATGACAAAGTTATAGTTGTTGGAACAGGATCTAAATCAGGTCCTGTCGGCACTATAAACTCAGAAAATGCCGATCAAGTAATGGCAAATGAATCTGCAACACGCAGAACTGCAAATGAAGTAGAAATCACAATGATGATAGAAATATGCTCTTTTCACGAAGATATGGGCGAAGTTCAACTTATCACTATGGTTCCACATGATATTATAGATGTTAAAAATGGAATGACACCTGAAGCTTTAGCTGGTATGCCTAAGCTCGTAGATGAAACATTAAATGAATTAAAAAACTCTGATATCATTCTTACACGAAAAGAATCACCTGAAGTTAGCTTTATTAGTATTATTGAAGCATACGCAAACCCCAAAATTGAAAACTTTACAGATATGTCAAAGTGTATTTCTTAAAAATCTAAACTTAACTACTATAGTTTTGTACAGAGGTTGAAGACTTTACAGATATGTCAAAGTGTATTTTTTAAAACTCTAAACTTATATCCTTTTTGTTTAGTGCACAGCTAGATTAAGAGTCTAGCTGTTTAGTAAACAATAATTTAAAATTAGGAACATAAATGTATTTTATTTTTGAGATGGCATTTAGCTCAAACAAAAACTATATAGCAAATTTAATACGCGCATATGCCGAAGAAGTAGGCATGGAAGCAGATATACTGCAAACTAAAGATAAAATAGTAATGATTTTTAATCAAGATGATGAAAAATTGGAAAGTTTTTTATTAGATATGCAAGATGTGATTCCAGCTTCTCTATTCTTAGGTGCTGGATATCATTATTTCGCTGAAGAAAAACCGTCTTTAGTTGAATTGGTACAAGCAAATCTTCCTGTAAATATTGCACCCTGTCCGAGTTGTCAAAAAGAGATGTTTGATGTAAGTACTCGTCGTTTTTATTATCCTTTTACATCATGTAATAATTGTGGATCACAGCATTCATTTCTGACAAAGTATCCATATGTTCGTGAAAATACTACAATGAAATTTTTAGTACCTTGTAACGAATGTGAAGAAGAAAGAGCAAAGAACTCATTACGTAAGAATTACCCTCTTATATCATGTATAGAGTGTGGTATTGGTTTACGTATGCTGAGTAAAGAATCAGAATATATGGCACTTGATAAAGGTGATTACCGTAATCTTTTTAAAGCAAGTGCGGGTGCTATAAGCGCAGGTAAAACTGTTCTTATGAAAACGATGAATGGTTATAGAAAGTTTTTTTATCCTAACCGAGACTTAGATGCTATAAAAAAGATAAAGTTTACAGATAAAAAGCTAGATATTGGTTTAGCAAAATCACCATATAGTTTTAATCAAATAAGTGAAGAAAAAGTTGGACTTTCAACATTACTTATGGTAAATGCAGCTAGTTTTAATGAGCACTTAATGCTAGTTGAACAGGAATTTAATGCATTGTTAAGTATTGAGAGACCACTCTTGAGGGTTGCTACAAAAAGTGATGCTATGAAAAGACTGTATGGCTCTTCTGCATTAGTTAAATATCCAGATGATGGAATGACAATGCTTCTAGCAGCAGAAGCTGTAAAACATGGCTTAGAATATATAGCATATATTGAATGTGAGAGCACAGAAGAAGCAGATTTTCTCGTTGATTTTGATATGCCAATTAGTAAACAAAAAGACACAAAACTATTTATTAACCAAGATAGGAAACTTTTTGTTTCAGGAGAACGTATTATATATCCTACAATTGTAGAAAATATGATAAATAGAGTAACTGTTGCTCATGATTTAGCTTGTGTAGAGGTAGATGGAGTAAATATTATTGATTCATTAGAAGTATTTGATTCTGTATCTACTGAAGAGATATATGTACTAGATACAGAAAAAGACTTTGAAAGTGGTCACAGTAATGAAGTACGATTTGAACAATACGAAGCTTCTATGTTGTCAGTTTTAGGAGAGTGTGATAAAGTTGGACAAAAAGCTATTGGTGTACATTTTGATGGTACATTAAATTTTTTATATTACAACGGTAAAAAAGTTATAAATGCGGTTCCTGCTATATCATTTGAGTCTGATAATTTATGGGAAAAGATAAGTACATTAAGAGATGGTTCAGATAGACTTGTAAATAATTATAAAAAAGCCTATCCTGAAGTATGGGAACGTTTAGATAACCTTAAGGGTGATATGGATATTTTTGAGGTTACAGCCATCACTCTTGGACTTGAAGATGAAAGCTTTGAAGGTATCTCGGCTGAAGCAGTGAGTTTTTTAGGTAAAGGTGGATTACAGATAGATACAAAGGTTAAAGATAATCGTTTTGATAATTATGCTTTTTTAACTAGTATCATGTCATATCAACTAGGTGATGTTGAAAATAATTTTATGTGTTATAGTATTTATGAGTCTTTTGGTGATTATATTGGTGAGCTTGTTCCTCAACTTTGTGATAAAGTTGGAACAAATATTGTTGTACTCATGGGAGAAACTTTTGCGAACCAATCACTTTATGGAAGAATAGAAAAGACACTAGGACATAAAAATCCTCTTATGAGTAAGAATTTTCCTATAGGTAAGGAGAATGCGGTACATGGAGCTTTGTACTTATAAGATAAATATTAGAGGCACAGTACAAGGTGTCGGATTTCGTCCATTTGTTTATGCCCTGTCTCAAAGATATTTAGTAACTGGCACAGTCAGTAATAACAGTAATGGTGTTGAAATAATTCTCAACACCGATACAATCACACTTAAACAGTTTCTTATCGCTGTTGAATATGAATACCCTCCTTTAGCAAGTATTGATACAATTGAACACTGTGAGATGACTTATATACCGTTCGAAAGTTTTGAAATAATTCAAACTGAGGATAGTGGGGATATAACTGTTAATATACCTCCTGATTTAAGTATTTGTAAAGAGTGCGAGAAGGAACTTCTAGACCATACAGACCGTCGCTATGGATATCCATTTATAACATGTACTCATTGTGGTGTACGTTACTCAATTATCTATGATTTACCCTATGATAGGGAACATACTTCGATGAAGTTTTTTCAGATGTGTAAATTATGTGAGGAAGAATATAATAATCCATTAGATAGACGTTACCATGCTCAACCTATTGGCTGTCATGATTGTGGGCCAAAATTAAATTTACTAGATAATAGAGGTATGCAAGTAGAAGTTATTACAAATGAGATAGAGAAAACAGTTAACCTTTTAAATGAAGGAAAAATAATAGCCCTTAAAGGTCTTGGAGGTTATCATTTAGTATGTGATGCTACAAATAAAAGTGCTATACAAGAACTACGTAAACGCAAAAAAAGGCCTACAAAACCTTTGGCAGTAATGGTTCGAGATATTAATATGGCTAAAATGCTTGCCCTTATTTCTCCAAAAGAAGAAGAACTTTTAGTCTCACAAGAACGTCCAATTGTAGTTGTTCAAATGAAAGATAAATATTCTAGTGATATCGCACCTGGTATCTCAAAAATAGGACTATTTTTACCTTATACTCCTTTACATTTTCTCTTGTTAGATAAGTTAAGTTTTCCACTTGTAGCCACCTCTGCTAATATTACAGATGAGCCTATTTGTACCAATTTAGAAAGTTTAGAAAAGTTACAAAATGTGTATGATTATGTACTAGATCATAATCGAGATATAGTCAATGGATGTGATGATTCAGTTCTTATGGTAGTCAAAGAACAGCAAGTAATGATAAGACGTGCTAGGGGCTATGCACCTATTCGTATTGAACTACCTTTTACTCTTAAGGAGAAAGTTTTAGCCCTTGGTGCTAACCAAAAAAGTACTATTGCCATTGGCTTTAAGAACCAAGTTATACTTTCTCCTCATATTGGAGATTTAGATAGTATCTCATCTGTAGAGTATTATGAAAAAAATATTGAGAGTTTAGAGAGAATTTATAAGTTTTTCCCAAAAGTTATAGCCTATGATAAGCATCCAAAATATGAGTCTACAAAGATTGCAAAGCAAATAATGGAGAAGAATCAAGATATAGTATCTAAAGAAGTACAACACCATCATGCACATATCTTAGCCGTTATGGCGGAAAAGCAGATTACAAGTAAAGTCTTTGGTGTAGCCTTTGATGGTACGGGGTATGGAGATGATGGAATGCTTTGGGGTGGTGAATTTATTATCTGTGATTGTGAGGATTATGAGAGAGTAGCATCAGTGGAATACTTTAAGCTCCTAGGAGGGGCTAAAGCTATTAAGGAGCCAAAAAGAGTTGCTCTTTCATTTCTCTTTAGTCTATATAAAGAAGAGGTATTTACTTTAAATAATCCAACTACACAAGAGTTTTCATCTCAAGAACTGGATAGCTATTATACGGCATGGAAAAAAGGCTTAAATGCACCTCTAAGCTCCTCTATGGGTAGAGTCTTTGACGGAGTCGCTTCTTTGCTAGGTATTTGTCAAGTGATGAGTTTTGAAGGTGAAAGTGGTATGCTACTTGAAGAATTATTTGATGGTTCCGTTACAGGAAGTTATGCATTTAATTATGAAAATGGAAAAATTGATATACTACCTATGCTTAGTGCATTACTTAGGGAAAAAAATATTTCAATATCTGTGAGTAAATTTTTTCATACTTTAGTAGAAATAGTAGCTGCAGTTTATAAACCATATGATTTACCTTTAGTATTATCTGGTGGAGTATTTCAAAATAAAGTACTATTGGGCTTAATATTAGAGCGATTTCCAAAGGCTATAATTTCTAATACAATTCCTCCTAATGATGGTGGAATTGCCTTAGGTCAAGTCATGGCAACAATGAATACGAGTAGGAATTAATAATGCTACTGTTTAAAAACTTTATACTAATAAATGTTTACCTATTTTTGAGTTTTACTTTAAATCTTATTCAGTGGATTCCATTATTAATACTTGAGAATATTATTAATATTGTTATAATTATATTATATATAGTGCCCATGTTTTTTGTGTATACAATGATTCGAACTATTTACGAAAATCAAGTGAAAAAATCGCTTTATAAAGTGGCTATGTATGCAGCATTACTTCTGAGTTATATAGGTATGTTCGCAATGATAATGATAGGTATGGGATATGATAAGAGTACTTATATCCAAGATTATAAATTTGAGGATAAAATTTTTTATGTATATCAAAATAATGATTTAACATACGAAGTAAGTATAAAAGATGATAAAATACCTATACGTTCATTGCCAATAGCCTCTTTTAGTAAGAGTCCAATTAGCTTAAAACAAAAAGAAAATTTCATATATGCTATATCAGAAGGACAGCATACAAAAATATATAAATTAACAAATAAAAAGGAAAAGAATGAGTACTAAAAAGAAGAAGATAGCTATTTTAGGATGTGGCTGGGTTGGTAAGGCTTTAAAAGAAAAACTTGAGTTACAGGGACATGAAGTAAACTGTCTTTGTCGTGATGTTAATATGGATACACTAATTGGCTTTTATAATTGTGATGCATTAGTTATCGCTGTCCCTCCATCTGATGAGTACTTAGCTGTGATTGAAGATGTATACTTTTCTGTCTCTTTAAATGAAGCTATTGATACACAAATGATATTTTTGAGTTCTACATCATTTTATGATGACGATAAGCTTATAGTTGAAGCAGAAGAACTTGCTAAGATAAAAGATCCAGATACAGTTATTTTACGACTTGCTGGTTTAATGGGCTACGATAGAATTGCGGGAAAATATACATCTGGAAAAACAATAAAAGACGGACCTACAAACTATGTGCATCGTGATGATGTAGTTGGTATTATAGAAAGTGTAATCGATAGCAGAATTAAAGATAAAATCTTTAATGTTATAGCACCTATTCAGTCCACAAAAAAAGAGATATTTAGACAAAATAGTACAAAGTTTTCTTTTGATGAGACACATTTTAAGGGAGAAACTAAAGTTGTAAAAGCCCATTCATCAGCAATAATTTGTGATGTATTAGGTTATGAATTTAGCAAAAAAGATGTAAAAAACTTTTGGAACTAAGTGTCCAAAAGTTAGAGGTTAATCTGATAGAAAACTTAGGTCTAATTGCTCGCGTTTTGCATGTGCACCATCACACTGCCATGTACAAGTAGTCTTTTTACATAAACATAATAAAAATTCTGAATTTCGTGTAGCAATAAACTCTGTTGGTATGAACTTAGTACCTTTATGGCTTCCGTCACAGAGAACACCATCTGCACTTTTCCCACAATTACAAAATTGGTATGTCTCACCTTTATTTAGGTATGTTTTTACTGGATGTGGCATATTTCTTCCTTTTAAAACAGTGTATCATTTTATCTTTTGTTTTTGCTGAAGATTAAAACGCCATTCTGCTTCTTTAAGATAAAAAATAAACTTTTCATTACTTACACCTTTATACCGACAAATAAATTTTTCAAAATAATCCCAAAATTTGGTAATTACATTTTGAGACTTTGAAAAGTGAGAGATGGTGTTAAATTTGAGGTACTTCATTCTAAGTTTCTGTCTATTGTTATCTTGCTTACAGAGGAGTGATTGTTTTGCCTTTGGCATCATAATGTTGTAGATAGTGTCATCATATGATAGTGTAAGAAAATGTTGTATCTTATCAATATTATCTTTGATATTGAGACTTTGTGGTAAATAGAGATACTCATCATAGTCAGTTGTCTTGTTACCGTTGTTTTGATACATGCTATCAGAATTAAGTGCAATAGTTGTTCTAAATTTCTCAAAATATTTTTGAACTGTTAAAAAATGCATTTTAGTTTGTATAGAAGTTTGCCTAGCCGTATCTCCATCTTGAAAATGAATAAAGAGCTTCTCCTCCCTTTGAATTTTACTGACACTAAATTTTCTTTTACATTTACTACATTTATGCTGCTTATCTGCTAATACATATGTATGAGGATGTTTACAATAGATACAATTCATGCCCAATTATACTATTTAGTTCTTAAAATAGAGTAGAAAATTATTTTTTAATAATTACTTAAATATAAAACACTATTATTGTGAACAGTTGTTTTATATTAAGGAGACAGTAGATGGAATTATCTTTAGTTGTTATTTTTTGGTATGGAATTGTTCATGCATTTGGACCAGACCATCTTAGTGCTATTGCCGATTTTTCTGTAGGAAAAAATCAGCGAAAAACATTACTAATTACACTTATATTTGCATTAGGGCATGGTATAAGCCTTTTTGTCTTTGCAAAACTATTGGAATCTATGGAGATTTCACAAGACTTATTAGCATATGGAGATATTGTTTCTGCTGGAGTAATTATAAGTATGGGTCTATATATACTCTTTATGGTAGGAGCTAAGCGTATTCAGTTACGAAAGCATATTCATGAGGATAAAGAGCATATTCATATCTGGTATGGTAAGTCTCATGAACATATGGAAGATTCAGTATCTAAAACTTCCTCTCTAACATTAGGTCTTCTTATGGGAGCTGGGGGTGTTAGAGGTATGCTTATAACGCTTGGTGCAGTAAATGGTGGTAGCGTGGATTTTATGATGGTTGGGGCGTTTACCCTGGGTGTTATACTGATTTTTGGTGCATTTGGAATGGTTATGCTCTATATTAACCAGAACTTATTAGGAAGTCTTACAAATGTTAGACGAACTTTTACAACAGTAGGTGTGATTTCAATTGCTGTTGGAACAAATATTTTATTAGGGTAGGAGAGTAAATATGTGTGTAGATTGTGGATGTAGTATAAGAGGAATGAAAGGGCAGGCTGAAGAACATAGTCATGATGGAGGAGAAACATTTCATTCTCATGAAAAAAGTGAAGAGGGAGATGTAGATTCTGGTGAACATCAAAAGGCTCATGAGCACCTACATCATAACCCTCAACTAAATGATGTTAAAACTATCGCTGTTATTCAAAAGATACTTGATAAAAATGATCAAGAAGCAAGTCTTATTAGAAAGCATTTAGAAGATAATGGTGTTTTAGGTATTAATCTTATGTCAAGTCCCGGTTCAGGAAAAACGACACTACTTGAACACCTAGTTGATGTAGCAAATTTTAAATTTGGAGTTATAGAAGGGGACTTAGAGACAGAACGTGATGCAGATCGCTTACGTGCTAAGGGAATTCATGCTCAGCAGATACAAACGGGTACAGCATGTCACTTAGATGCCTTTATGGTTCATAAAGGTATGCATCATATGCCACTAGAAGAAATGGATGTATGTTTTGTTGAAAATGTTGGAAATCTTGTTTGTCCTGCATCTTATGATGTTGGAACACACTTAAATATAGTTTTAGTTTCAGTCCCTGAAGGTGAAGATAAAATAGCTAAATATCCTGTGATGTTTCGTCAAGCAGATCTAGTTCTTATTACTAAAACAGACTTGTTACCACATTTTAAATATGATATGGAAGCAGAGAAAGCTGAGGCTAGAAGAATCAAACCTAATGTTGATATTTTAGAAGTAAATGTAAACGATATAGATTCAGTCAAAGCAGTTTCAGACTGGATATCATTTAAACGTAAGATGAGAGGGTAATATGTGTTTATCAATTCCAAGTAAAGTAGTTAAAATTTCAGATGATGAAACAATGTGTACTGTCGATACCATGGGAGTACAACGCGATGCAAATTTAATGATGATGGAAGATGGTGATGTTAGTATAGGTGATTATGTACTGCTACATATTGGCTTTGTTATGAATAAAATCGATGAAGGTGAAGCGATGTCTTCCATTGATACATATAAAGAGATACTTGAACATATGAATGAAGAAGATAGGAAGCAAGCAATTTTAGAAGATGATGAGTGTGAAGCACGTGGTGAAAAATATGCGGAGGAGATTAATACATAATGGAAGAACTTCAATTAAAAAACCTTTATGATAATTTTCGTGACGGAGATACCATAAAAGCATTTGCTAAAATCATTGCAGAGGATGCAAAGAAGTTAAAAAAACCTATTAATATTATGGAAGTATGTGGCGGACATACACATACTATCATGAAGTTTGGACTGCCTCAACTACTTCCAAAAAATGTAAATTTCATTCATGGACCAGGTTGTCCTGTATGTATTATGCCAAAAGAACGTATTGATCATGCATATGTATTGTCAATGCAAGAAAATGTTATCCTCGTAACTTTAGGAGACATGATAAAAGTACCAGGTTCTAACGGAAGTCTACAAGATGCTAGAGCAAAAGGTGCAGATGTTCGTTTTGTTTACTCACCTATGGAGTGTATTAAAATAGCTCAAGATAATTCTGATAAAACAGTTATCTTTTTTGCTATAGGGTTTGAGACAACTACACCAATGACGGCAGTACTTGTTGACCAGGTAATAAAGTCAAAGATTTCTAATATTCTTTTTCATATTAATCATGTTACAGTTCCTGAAGTAATGGTAGAACTTATAGATAGCCGCGATGTTCATGTTGACTCTTATAACAATGAAATAGATGCTTTTCTTGGGCCCAGTCATGTTAGTGTTATAGCCGGTTCTAAGATTTATGATAAATTTCCAAAAGATTATGGTCGTCCAGTTGTTGTAACTGGATTTGAGCCAGTTGATGCGATGGAAGGGATCAGTATGATAGTCAAACAGTTTGTAGAGAAGCGATGTGAGCTTGAAGTACAGTATAAACGTGTTGTTAATCATGATGGAAATCTAAAAGCACAGGATTTAATCAATACTTACTTTGAAAAAATGAGCCTTTTTAGATGGAGAGGGCTTGGTAATGTACCTGATAGTGGGTTGAAACTTAAAGATGAATATGAAAAATATGATGCAGAAAAAATCTATAAAAGTGTACTACCAATTGCGGAGATAGAAGATCATAAACTATGCATTTGTGGTGATATTTTGCGTGGTATGGCAAAACCTCAAGAGTGTACTATCTTTGGTACAGCATGTAAGCCTACAACACCTATTGGTTCATGTATGGTTAGTAGTGAAGGTGCTTGTGCCGCATACTACAAATATGGAAATTTAATATGACAAAAACAATCACAATTGCACATGGTAATGGTGGAGAAGAAAATAATGAGCTGATAAAAAAAGTATTTTATAAACATTTTGAAAATGATATTTTATCTAAAAGTGAAGATGCTGCTGTAATTGAAAATGGAAAGCTTGCATTTACTACAGACTCATTTACCGTTAGCCCTTTATTCTTCCCTGGCGGAGATATAGGAAAACTTGCAGTATGTGGTACATGTAATGACCTTGCTATGATGGGAGCAAAACCTAAGTATATGACCTGTTCAGTAATTATTGAAGAAGGTTTTCCTACTCGTGACTTAGAAAAAATAGTGAAGTCGATGAAAAAGGAACTTGAGATAAATGGTGCTATTGTTGTAAGTGGTGATACAAAAGTAGTACCAAGAGGAAGTGTAGATAAGTTATTTATAAATACTACAGGAATTGGTGAAATAGAATACAAAGGAATTTCAGCTTCTCATTTAAAAGATGGGATGAGTATTTTTGTGAGTCGTGATGTAGGTACACATGGAGCTACTATTTTTGCAGCACGTGAAGGTATTGAGCTAGAGAGTAAATTACAAACAGATTGTGCCTCATTATATCCAGAGGTAAAAAAACTTATAGATTCTGGAATTGAGATTATTGCACTAAGAGATGCAACACGTGGTGGAGTAAGTGCTGTCTTAAATGAATGGGCAAAAAGTTCAGATGTCTGTATAGAAGTCGTAGAAGAAAGTATCCCCGTTCAAGAAGAGGTTCGAGGTATTTGTGAAATGTTAGGATTTGAAGCCGTTGACCTTGCAAATGAAGGAACTTATGTTTTATGTGTACCAAAAAAAGATGAAGCAAAAGCTTTAGAAGTACTACAAGAGACTCATAAAACTTCTACACTTATAGCTACTGTTAGTGAACAATATAAGGGAAGAGTTTTATTAAATTCCTCTTGGGGAACAAAAAGATTTTTAGATTTACCAACTGGTGAGTTGTTACCTCGTATCTGTTAAGGTGAGTTGATGAAAATCCTTCTTTTAGTAACCGCATTTAACTCACAAACACAAGCTGTATACACAAAACTAAAAGACTCTAAGCATGAAGTCTCAGTTTGTTTTAACAAAAGTGAAAAACAAACTCTTCTAGAAATAGAGGACTTTGGCCCAGAACTAATTCTTTGCCCCTTTCTAAAAAGCTATATATCTTCTAAAATCTATGATGCATATCCTGTATATATATTTCATCCTGGTCCAAGAGGAGATAGAGGAGCACACTCTTTAGAACATGCACTACAAATACATACTAAAAAATGGGGCTTGGTTATCCTCCGTGCAAATAGTGAGTATGATGGTGGAAATATTTATGCACAAGAAAATTTTGCTGTAAGAAAAACTTACAAAGCATCTTTATATAGAAAAGAGATAGTTCGAGCTTCGCTGAATGCACTAGATATTTTGTTTAAAAACATAGAAGAAGACAATTTTATCAGACAAGAACTTAATCCAGTTCATGAATACCTTACACAAGATCAAAGAAAAATAAACTGGTTAACTGATAGTACTCAAATGATTATAGATAAAATTCACCTTTGTGACTCACATCCTGGGATATTAGATGAAATTTTAGGTATACCTTGTTATCTGTATGGTGTACATAAAGAAGATAAGTTAAGAGCTAAACCTAAAGAAGTGATAGCTAAACGTGATGGAGCTATTTGTTTAGGAACCATTGATGGAGCTATTTGGATTACACATCTTAAGGCTGTAAATGGGTTTAAGCTACCAGCAACATATGTGCTTAAAGAGAAACTTCAAGGTATTAAGGAAGAGCGTTTACCACTTGTATTTGAGCAAAGTTATAATACATTTTATGAAGTAAGTATGGAAAAAAAAGATAATGTTGCTTATCTGCATTTTAATTTTCATAATGGTGCAATGGGTACAGCACAGTGTATTCGTCTGAAGTATGCTATAGAATATCTTAAAACAGAATGCAATGTGCTTGTTCTTATGGGTGGGGAAGATTTCTTCTCTAATGGTATACATCTTAACATTTTAGAAGACAGTCAAAAACAAGGTGAAGATGGTTGGGCTAACATAAATGCCATGAATGATGTGGTAAAGGCAATACTCTATGCAGATGAAGTAGTAACTGTAGCTGCATTTAATAGTAATGCTGGTGCAGGTGGTGTATTTATGGGTATAGCATGTGACTATGTAGTTGCACAAGATGGTGTAGTATTGAACCCTCATTATAAAACTCTAGGCTTAAGTGGAAGTGAATATCATACATACACATTGCCTAAGAGAGTTGGAAAAACTACCGCTGAAAAATTACTAAACGATTGTTTACCAATCTCAGCTGCCTATGCAAAATCGATAGGAATGATTGATGAAATATTTTCACATGGCGATTATTTAAACTTACTTCATAAGTTTGCAGTATCAAAATATGAGGATGAGTTTTTATGGGATAAAGAAGAATATCTGGAAAAGAATAGAGCTTTTATAGAAGATCTAAAAGAGAAAGAACTTGCAGTAATGCATCCTGAGTTTTGGAGGAAGGAAAGTGATTTTCATCATTTACGTTATGACTTTGTTTATAAAGTCTGTCCAGCTCAGACACCTAGTAGATTGAAATTAGAAACGATAAAGGATAAATACCATGCATGAGTATAGTGTTGTACAAGCATTGTTAAACCAATGTGAAGAGGTGGCTGCACAAAACGAGGCGACAGAAGTTATGAAGATTATTGTGAAAATTGGGGTTATGTCAGGTGTTGAACCACACCTTCTCCAAGTCGCGTTTGATACATTTAAAGAAGGAACAATATGTAATGAAGCAGAGCTGATTCTTAACTCTCAAAAACTCAAACTTGAGTGTAAGGAATGTGGAGATATCTTTGAAGTTGACGAAGTACGCTATTTTTGTATGAAGTGTGAGAGTCTTAGGGTTAAAGTACTCGATGGGGAAGATATGTACCTCATGAGTTTAGAAATGAAATAAAGGAATTTAAATGCAAGAATATTGGGAATTATATATGAAAAACTTAGAAGGTAAGGCTGCATTAATACAGTTTAATGCAGGTATATCTATGGACTTAGAAGAGCTAGGTTATTCACATCAAATAGTAGGTTTTGTTAAGGCAAAACTAAAAGATGCCAATGAAAAAGGTTTTCTTGGTGAAGCAGAAGAAGCAGAGATACTTTTTATGGAAGATAAGCTTGAAGCAGCTATGCTTAAATTTCGTATTGGAAAGTATGTAGGACGTGTAATTTCTGATGGTTATGTAACATTTATATATTATTTACAATTTACATATAACTGGTCTCATTTTATTGATTTTGCTCTGACGGAGCATGGTTCATACGAGATAACAAATGGACATAGTCATGATCCTGATTGGAACTACTATAAAAATCTACTATATCCAACTCCAAAAGAGTGGCAAATTATACAAAATCATAAAGTTTGTGATAGTTTAAAAGAGCAAGGTGACAGCCTACAGGTTGAACGTGCAATTGAGCATAAGGTTTATTTTACAAATAAAGAGAGTAAAGTAGACTTAATAGCAGCATTAGAAAAAGAAGGCTTTAAAATTAAAGAAGAAATAAAAAATGAAGATGGTGTTGATGGCTTAGACTTTTATCGCCTAGATAAACCTTTTTATCATGATATGGACGAAATGACATTAGCTTTAATCGATATTGCTGAGTTTTATAATGCACAGTACGATGGATGGGAAACAAGTGTAGTTAAGTCGGTGTTAAAAGTAGGATAAATATTTGACATATTACATCATAAAACTTGTAATTAGTGCAGTGCTTATTGTATTGATTTCAGAGATTGCGAAGAGAAATAGCTTAATGGGTGCTATGTTAGCTTCCATCCCTCTAGTATCAATACTCGCAATGATATGGATGTATATTGATACAAATGATACTAAAAGTGCTGTAGAATTTTCTAATTCGATAGTTTGGTTGATTATTCCATCTATGACACTGTTTATCTTATTTCCAGTGTTGATAAAAAATGGACTTAGCTTTTATCTAAGTTTATTTATTGCAGTAGCTATGACTATTGTAGCTTATTATAGTGTAATATTTATTCTTGATAAACTAGGAATCATGCGAAATTAATGATTTATTGACAGCTTAACCTAAAATATTATCTAATAAGACCCTGAGGCTAAATCATGTAAAGAATAATTTTAGGATCAGCACAATTCAATACCTTTGTGATTAACTATGTTTACTTGTTATTATAAAATTAATAAGTTAGAATTCTATTATTAAGGATATTAAATGTTAAACATAGCTTCTAAAATACTATTACATAGTTTTCTTTCTGCTACTCTTTTTGCACAGACACCATTTAGTCTCGAACAATTTTCTACTGCTCACATTGTAGTTAAATCTGGTAGCAATAAAATACTAGATAAATATAAAACTAATATATATAAACTTTTAAACGAGTATGCAAATGATTTAAATATATCTACTAGTAGGCTTTCCCAACGTGTTTTAGGGGTTAAAATACACTTACTAAAACTAACTAAAGAGTTATCTATAATTGAACTTGAACTTTATATTCATGAACCTACTTTACATATGAAAGATAAAGAAGAAGTATTGTCTATTACCTATCAAAATAGATCTATATTTATTGTAAATGATATTGAAGAAGATATTGAAGATAATTTAATAATACTACTAGAAGAGTTTAGCACACAGTATGAAGAGGATAACGAATGAAAGCAATATTCATTTTACTCATTGTAATTGAGCTACTTAATGGACAAACATATAAAAAGTTTACTGATGTCTATAGCTATGAAACAAATTATGAAAAGGCATACTTAAAGGCAAGAAGAGAAAAGAAAAATATTTTACTTATAACAGTTGCAAACTATTGTTCTTGGTGTAAAAAACTTGAGAATCGAGTTTTAAAGGATATCGTTTTACAAAAAGAGATACATAAATCATTTATACTTGTAATTGTAAATAACGATATTGATAAACTTCAAGAGAGATTTATTACGAATATTATTCCTGTGTCGTATGTTATAAACTATAAAACAGATAAAATTATAAAAAAGAAAGTCGGATATCAGACAAAAAGTGATTTTTTATATTTTATTAAAGAATAAATATAGGTTTTGTTTATCTAAGGTTTTACTATCATAATAATGGTGTCTCTTTAGATAAACTAGGTAGTATATAATGATAGTTTATTAGCTGATTGAGATATAAATGATAAAAGCGACAAATAAAAGAAATATTACACTTGAAGTCCACCCAAATTGTAATTCTTCTTGAGTTTCCTCATTTTGTAACTCTTCTTGAGTTTCCTCATCTTTTAATCGTGATTCGTTGTTTGACATGTGTTACTCCATTATGACTTAGTTAAAAGCATAGCCCCGGATGGATCTTTAGCTTTATTAATTATATCAGATAATGTTATTATTTCGGCTTGTTTTGTTGCATCTATCCCTTCTTTTTTCAAATATTGCAAAACAACAGAAATATACCCTTCAAAAGCATCTATTAATTCTTGACTTAAGCCAAATGCAAATGTAACACTTGATGGAATGATTCCAATAACAATAGATTCTGGAATTTCTTTACCTTGAAGCTCCATCATATCCATACATTGTAGGATTCCAATTTCATGAGCTCCTCCATTATTAAGACCATATCCTGAAATTTCTTGTGCAGGTATAGCATAAATAGAAGCAGGGGTATCATTGAGCTGTATGCAGTCTAAAATAACTATATGAGAGTTTTCTTCAAGTACATTATACAAATGTATTCCCTCTACACCACCATTAATAATTTCTATTTCTTCTGAAAATGTATAGTTTTCATGAAGATATGTAGCGGCATAAACACCTAGTCCATCATCTTTTTGTAAAATATTTCCAATTCCTATGATTACCATTAGTTTCCAATTTATATTTTTTACATTATTATAGCAAGAATTAAAGTTATTATTAAATAACTTTATATAATTTACATATAAAAAATCATGTTCTATCCTAATTATTGTTTCTTATAAAGCTAAGTATTTGAAAGAATAATAATGAAACTTATTTATATTATCACTTTGAAGATTTTTTAATCCTCAAATATTTTAATACTTTTAACAAACTAAAACATTCAGGTATAATTTCTCTAATGAAAAATATTAAAGCTATTGCACTTGGTGGATTTGATGGAATGCACATAGGTCATCAAGCACTTTTTAATGAATTAAAAGATTCTGGTGCTATTGTCGTCATAGAAACAGGTTATGCAAATATGACTCCTAAAAAGCATAGAGAGAAGTTTACTACTTATCCTATAATTTACCTAAATCTCGATGATATCCGTCATCTTGATGGTATTGGTTTTATGGATTTTTTACAAGGAAATTTTACAGACCTTGAGACTATAGTGGTTGGATATGACTTTCATTTTGGTAAAGACAGACGTTACTCTTATACAGACTTAAAAGATATGTTTAGTGGAGAGGTTATCGTAGTTGACGTAGTGAAACATAAAGATGTTTCCGTGCACTCTCATAAGATACGAAAACAACTAAAAGATGGTGATATAAAATCTGCAAATGAGTTTTTAGGTCATAACTATTCTATCGAAGGTACACTGACAAAAGGTCAAGGAATTGGAAAAAGCGAGTTAGTAGCTACTATTAACATAGAATCAAAAGGTTTTTTAATACCTAAAGAGGGTGTTTATACTACATTAACTCGTATAGATAATGAAGAACACTTTCACCCAAGTGTTAGTTTTGTTGGACACCGTGAAACTACAGATGGAAGTTTTGCAATAGAGTCTCATATACTTGATGGTGAAGTTCTTTGTGAAGAAAAAGCAGATATACGGTTTGTTTCATTTATACGAGAAAATGAAAAATTTGACTCATTAGAGTCTTTAAAAAAAGCTATAAAATTAGATATAGCAAAAGCAAGTAAAGAGCTAAAGTTTTTACAACTATAAAGGGCAGTAATGCAAAGAATATACTTAGACGAAAAAGAGCCAATACATTTTAAATTTGAACAAAATCAAGAAGATTTTATTGTCGATGAGATAGGTTTAGAGTGGAAGGGAAGTGGTAATTTTTCTATTTATCATGTGAAAAAAGTAGAGATAACTACATGGGATATGATAGCTGTATTTGCAGACTTTTTAAATATAAATGCAGAGAAGATAGGTTATGCAGGACTAAAAGACAAGCATGCAACTACGACACAGTATATAAGTATAGAGTCAAAGTACGAGAGAGAGTTAAAAAAGTTTAAACATCCTCAGATAAAGATACTCACTGGGACAAGACATTCACACTCTATTCGTATGGGTGACTTAATTGGCAACCGTTTTAGTATAAACCTTTTTGAAGTGAACCAAATTCAAGCAGGACAGATAGAAAAACTAGCACGTAAAAGTGAAAAACTTGGACTTCCAAACTACTTTGGTTACCAGCGTTTTGGTCGTGATGGTGACTCTATAGAACAAGCAAACAAAATGATAGAAGGTGACTTACACATAGAAGATTCTAAACTCAAAAAGTTTTTGATTTCTATTTATCAAAGTGTTCGTTTTAACGACTGGTTAGCAGAACGTGTTCAGATGAGTCGTGATGAAAATAACAATAAATTTTTACTTGTTGAAGGTGATTTGTACCAAGACTTAAAAGGAAAACTCTTTACTCCTAAAAACCCTCAACAGAAGGACTTTGAAGCTAAAAAGGTAGTACCTACTGGTTTACTTTGTGGTCGTGGCGTTTACCGTTCTCAAGGCAAAGCTGCTGAGATAGAAGCAAAGTATGATGATGGATTTCTTTATGACAAGGGCTTGCGTCGTAATGCTATTATCTTTCCAAAAGATGTAGAGATGAAGTATACAGATGGTTTTGATAAAATGCACATCGCATTTACATTACCAAAAGGTTCTTATGCAACTGTATTTTTAGAAAATATTGCAAGTAAAGAGTTTAAGGCTAAAAAGGTTAAAAAACCACAAGTAAATAGGTAGGTCTTACCACTCCTCTTTTTCCTCGTTTAACTCAGAATCATCGTAGGGGTCCATATGCATAAGTATGTGAGACTTTTTTTCTCCAAAATATTTTTTTATCTTTTCTTCAATCTTATCCGATACTAAATGTGCATCATACAAGGAGATACTCGCATTAAAAACTGCATGCACGGAAACAAACACATGAGATGCAGATTCTCTGGTTTGAAGATAGTGATAGGTTTGAATAATAGGTTCTACTTCTAGTATCTCTTTTATCGCATTTATATCCTTTTCTGGTAGTGCTGCATCAAGGAGCATTAAAACACCATCTTTGATGATAGGTACCGCTGAGTAAATCATATACAAAGAGATAGCAATTCCTAAAATAGGATCTATTAGCTGTTCCCCTGTATAAGAGATAGCAGCTAGTGTAAATAAAACTGCACCATTTGAGAAAAGGTCTGTTTCATAATGAAGTGCATCTGAACGGATTACAAGGTTGTTTGTTTTTTTTGAAACATAGCGTAAAAACAGTACTAAGAATGCAGTGATTCCAAATGAGAGAAGCATAACGATAACACTCTCATTCATAAAAGCTATCTCTTTAGGGTGTACGATTTTAAGTAAGGCATTATAGAGGATAAAAAGAGCTGAGAAGAGTATAACAGCACCCTCTATAACTGCGGCAAGAGGTTCTATCTTACTGCGTCCAAATTGGAACTGACTATCAGGATTCTTTTCACTGTTATGTAGGGCGAAATAATTAAAAAGTGATACTAAGAGGTCTAACATAGAGTCGATTGCTGAAGCTAGTATCGCGATACTTCCACTAAAAATAGCAACACTCATTTTTAGTACTACAAGAACGCCTGCGACAGATGTTGAGACAAGAGTTGCTTTTTTCTCTAAGCGCATAAAAATATTCCTTAGTTAATTTAGATACAATTATAGTAAA
Source organism: Sulfurimonas sp. (assembly GCA_003978465.1). Lineage (GTDB taxonomy): Bacteria > Campylobacterota > Campylobacteria > Campylobacterales > Sulfurimonadaceae > Sulfurimonas. The sequence continues at coordinate 46,470 of QNZS01000049.1, forward strand.
ATAAATATACTATAGTGATTAAGTGATTAAAATGAATTTAGAAAAGTTAAGAGTAGAGAGACAAAAGTGGATGACTTGGAAAAACATAGCACCACTACGCAGTGTTATAGATAACTTAGAAGAGCTTGAAGCTAAAGTTACTTTAGGGGATGTAATAAAAATAGATGCAGACTTAGATGATGATAAGTTACTTCTTGATGCAAAAGCTCTTATGCCCTGGCGTAAGGGTCCGTTTGAGATAGGAAGTACATTTATCGATACTGAGTGGCAAAGTAATATAAAATATAACTTACTCCGTCCCCATTTTAATTTAAAAAATAAGCGTGTTGCCGATATAGGTTGTAACAATGGTTATTATATGTTCAGAATGCTTGAAGATAAGCCAAAATCTCTTGTAGGTTTTGATCCTTCACCCCTGTATAAAACACAGTTTGATTTTATAAACCATTTTGTAAAGAGCGATATTGTTTATGAACTTTTAGGTGTAGAACATGTAGAGTTTTATGAAGAGAAGTTTGATACTATCTTCTGTTTAGGTGTTTTGTATCACAGAAGTGACCCAGTAGCAATGTTAAAACAACTATATAAGGGTCTGGATAAAAAAGGTGAGGTAATTTTAGATACTTTCTATATAAAAGGTGAAGGGGAGATGGCATTATGTCCTGAGTCTTCTTACTCAAAGATACCAAACATCTATTTTGTTCCAACTATATCGGCACTAAAAAACTGGTGCTTACGTGCTGGATTTGAGAGTTTTGAAGTTTTAGAAATAAGTGTTACAGAGTCTAATGAGCAGAGAAAAACAGAGTGGATAGAGGGACAATCTTTAGAAGACTTCCTTGATCCAAATGATAGTACTAAAACTGTAGAAGGGTATCCTGCTCCAGCAAGAGTTTATGTAAGATTAATAAAGGACAAGAAATAATGGCTAATCAAGAAGAATTAGAAGAAGAATTGCAAATTGATTATAATGAAAATGAGGTTATGCTTAGTACACATGAGTGTGTTAATTCTGATTTATGTGGTAAAGTTCTAGTACTCGAACAGGGTTATGTAGAAACAAGACTTAGTACAATTTCTGAAATGGTTGCGGATGATCTAGGACTTATACATGGTGGTTTTATTTTTGGTGCAGCTGATTATGCAGCTATGCTCGCTGTAAATGAACAAAATGTAGTGTTAGTTGCTAGTAACTGTCAGTTTCTTTCTCCTGTAAAGTTTCATGATGAAGTAACATTTATTGCAAGAGTTCGTAATAAAGAGGGAAGAAAGCGTAATATTCATGTTGAAGGGTATGTTCTTGATATTAAAGTATTTGAGGGTGAGTTTAAAACAGTGGTAACAGATCAGCATGTTTTAAAACTTAAATTACTTGATGAAAACGGTGAACATCTAGAGGGTGAACCTATCGTTTAGCACTTAGTAAAAACACCCCGAAATCTCTTTGGGGTTTGTTTATAGTAGCGATATTTTCAAATGTTACATCTTTAAAGCCACATTTTTTTACAATTTCACACAGTGCTGCTTCAAGAAAACCAAAATGGTAAACACCTGAATTTTCAGAGTGAAAGCTTCCATCTTCTTTCTCTAAATCGGCGATTGCTATAAAACCACCCTCTGAGAGATTTTTATAGATACTGTGAAAAAATGCTTCTAAATCTTCTACATGATGTAGGGTCATTGAACTAATAATACCATCAAATATATCACTTAAAGGTTCTTTTACGATATCTTGTTCAAGAGCCTCAATGGAAAGTTCAGAAGTGTTTTTCTCTCGAAGTTTACTAAGCATACTAAGAGATATATCTACACCAAAAACTTTTTTCACTTCTTTCGCAATTTCAAAGCCTAAAAGACCAGTTCCCACACCAAAGTCCATTATGCTCATGTCTTTGTTTAAATCAAATTTCTTTTTAATAGCTTTTGCAATACTTAGTGGTGTACTTTTTTTTGTAGTATTCTTATCCCAGTTCTCTGCCTTATCTTTAAAGAAATCTGACATTTATAAACCCCTTAACCAGTGGTCTACATGTTCTTGCTCTTGTTTTATAGTTGTTTTTCCACCATGACCAGGATAGACAGTCTTGTTAAAGTCGAGTTGTTTAAACTTTTGAAGTGAGGCTTTCATATCACTAGGACTAGACATCGGAAAATCTGTTCTACCGATACTACTTTTAAAAATAAAATCACCACTAAACATGGCATCTTCTATCTCTATAGTAGAGCATCCTGGACAGTGTCCTGGAAAGTGACGAAATTTTACTTTTATTCCATCAAAGTCCAACTCTTCATCACCTTTTATAATAACATCTGGAAATGAAGGTGGTAGGTCTGGCATCCATGAACTATCACAAAGAAAAGGAACATCGCCTTCTGGAGTATAAAGGTCAATTCCATACTCTTCTTGAACCTGTGTATTAGACCAAACATGATCAAAATGACCATGTGTATTTAAGATAGCGACAGGATTTGTAACATTACATTTGATCCATTCCAATGAGTTTACTCCAGGATCTATGATGAAATCTTTTCCCTTAAGACTCACAATGTAGCAGTTTGTCTGATAGACTCCCATAGGTTGAACTTTTATAGTCATATTTATCTCTTTTTTATGCAGATTATAGCATTATATGACTATGAACTATTTTAAGATTTTAGAAACAATTTTACGTGCACCAAACCCTTTACAAAAGATAGAAATGTTTCATGATTTTTATGAGAAATATAAAGAAGGTAATATTAGCTTTGAAGAATGTAGCCCAGCTTTAAAGTTTGATAAACCTTCATATTTTCCATTTTGTACCTCAGTCCCTCCTCAAGATGTTCCAAAACGTAAGAACCTTACAGCAGTAGATGGACAGATAAACCTTATTCATGCTGTAGCCCACATCGAGTACTCAGCTATCGACTTGGCTCTTGATAGTGCATATCGGTTTAGTGGTTTACCCAAGGCATATTATGATGACTGGTTAGCAGTGGCAGATGATGAGATTCGTCATTTTTTGATGTTAGAAAAACTACTCCAAGACTTAGACTCTACTTATGGAAGTGTTATAGTACATGATGCCTTATATGAAGCGGGACAAAAGACTATAGACTTAGTAGAACGAATGGCTGTTGTGCCGAGGTACTTAGAAGCAAATGGACTTGATGCAACACCGATGATACTCAAAAAGTTAAAAAAATTACCTGGTAGTGAGGGTGTTCAAAAAATAATTGATGTATTAACTATTATTTTAGATGAAGAAGTGGATCATGTAAAAAAAGGGGATGTTTGGTTCTCTTATGTATGTGAGAAAAAGGGTTTTTCAACAGATATTTTCTTTGATATCATATCGAAGTACTATCCAAGAAGTTTTTTAAGACCAAATGACTTAAACATCGAGGCTAGAAAAAAAGCTGGATTTTCTTGTAAAGAGTTGAAGTTTATGGCAAAAAAAGAAGTCTGTTAAACACAGTAGCTATTTTTTTTCTTTAAATTTATAATACAGATGGTTTAAATACTTAGCAACATCTAGACTTTCATCATCAAACCAAGTTATGTCGTTAGAAAAACGACAAGCATCTACAACTTGAGTTAACTTTTTAAAATTATCAACCTTACCTATTTTAGGACTAAAGTCTACTTCTGTGTGACATGACATACAAGAGGCATCATCAAACAACTCTTCTGCTTCTTGATACTGGGCAAAGAGTGAGATACTTGAAAGTAACCATGAAATGATTAGTATTCTTTTAAACATTTTAAATCTCCATAAGAATAAGTTATCTTTTTACATAGTAGTTCTTTTAATCTTAAAGTTTAACTTGTTACCAAACTTAGTTATAATTATATTAGTTAATAATTTGTAAAGGTTTTGTATTTCAATGAGTAAATATAGTCAAATAACTGAGTACCTAGAATGTTTTTTAGAAAATGAAGTTAAAAAAACAGGACTTAAAAAAGCTGTAATTGGTTTAAGCGGGGGTCTAGATTCGGCTGTTGTTGCTGTTTTAGCAGAGGCTGTATTTAAAGATAACTTATTATGCATAAAAATGCCATCTCAATATTCCTCACAGAGTTCACTAGATGATGCAAATGAGTTGTGTAGAGACTTCTCACTAAATGCGATAACAGCATCGATAGAACCAATGCTTAGAGCATATCAAGAGTTAAACCCTGAGCTTAACAACTTAAGAAAAGGAAACTTCTCTTCACGTATGAGAATGTCTACTCTTTTTGACATAAGTGCAAGAGAAGGTGCCTTAGTCTTAGGTACAAGCAACAAGAGTGAATTAATGCTTGGTTATGGAACAGTCTATGGGGATTTAGCTTCGGCTGTCAACCCAATAGGTGATCTGTATAAGAGTGAAGTGTTTGAACTTGCAGAGTACTTAGGTGTAAGTAAATGTATCATAAAAAAACCTCCCTCAGCGGACTTGTGGGATGGACAAAGTGATGAAGAAGATCTTGGTTATACCTATGCACAGCTAGATACAGCGATGAAACTTTATGTAGAAGAGAGATTCTCCCGTGAAAAAATAATCGAAATAGGTATAAATGAGAAAATGTTAGATATGATAATAGAAAGAATTTTTTCTAATCATTTTAAGAGAAAAATGCCTGTTATTGCAAAACTAACATCAAGAACAGTAGGACATGATTTTAATTATCCAAGAGATATAACTCTATAAAGGAAAAAAAATGAAAATACCATTTAATAAATATGAAAGCTCTCGTGATGCACACTCGTATGTAAGCGATACTCTCGATGGAGAGGATGTAAACCAGGTAGAAGAACTCGAGAGAGAATTTGCTGATTATGTTGGAGCTGATTATGTACTTGCTACTTCTCATGGAACTTCAGCCCTGCATTTAGCGATGTTAGCACTTGATCTAAAACGTGGTGATAAAGTAGTATGTTCAGTTAATGCACACCCAAGTGTGCCTGAAGTAGTACGTCATTTTGATGCTGAACCAGTATTTATAGATATTGATGCAGATTCATATAATATAAACCTTGATAAACTTGATGTTTACCTAGATGAGAATAAAAGTAAAAAACTCAAAGCTGTGATTATTACTCACCTTGGAGGAGCAACTGTAGACTTAGCACGTGTATACTCAATGGCTAAATGCTATAGTGTTAAGATAGTTGAAGATGCTAGTGATGCTCTTGGTGCAACATACAAAGGTGCAAAGATAGGTTCAACTGGTGCAGATATAGTATGTTTTAACTTCTCTCCACATTTAAAGAAGAACATCTGTAATGGTGGTATGCTTGTAACAAACAATGATGAGATTATTGAGAGAGCTAGATTACTTATGAATCATGCAATTGTTCGTAATGAGAATGAACTTGATTATATTTATGATGTTATAGATATTGGTAACGACTACTCTTTAAGTCCTCTAAATGCAGCCTATATCCGTGCTATGGTTTCTGATCAAGATGCAGTTATACAGAGACAACAAACGATAGCTACTATGTATTCTAGTGCTCTTGGTAGTATAAATCATATTACTGTACCTATTAACGAAAATGAAGAAAATCCTTTCTCTTTATATGTGATAAAAATTGATAAGAACCGTGATTCTTTTGCCATTGAACTAAAAAATGTTGGGATAGGAACAGGGCTTCATTATATTCCACTTCACCTACTTTCTTACTACAAAACAAAGTACTCTTTAAGAGTAAATGATTATCCAGTTGCACTTCGCTCGTATCAACAAGTGCTCTCACTTCCAATATATGCTAATATGAGTGATGCTGAGGTAAAATTAGTTATAGATAAAGTGAAAAAAATAGCTAAAACAAGAGTGTAGATTTTTCTTTGAAAAATTATCTTGTATTTTGGATTGAGAAGTACTTTTACAACCCAAGCCTCTTCCAACAAGTTCTCTCCTTTTGTTTACTTCCGCTCTCCTTTTTGTATTGTTTTTTAATGTGGCTTCATTTTAAGAGTAAAAAAGCCCAAGACTTTGGTTTAGATATCATTAGTGTTGGTAACCTAACTGTTGGTGGTAGTGGTAAAACTCCTTTAGTTATAGCCCTCGCAAAATCTCATGAAAATGTAGCGATAATATTACGTGGTTACAAGAGAGACTCCTCTGGACTTTATGTAGTAAAAGACAAAAAAAATATACTGTATGATGTGAATATCAGCGGTGATGAAGCGATGATCTATGCACATAAACTCCCAAATGCAATTGTTATAGTGAGTGAAGATAGAAAAGAGGGTATAAAAAAAGCAAAAGAGATGGGCGTGACAAGTGTATTTTTAGATGATGCTTACTCCAAACACGATATAAAAAAGAAAGATATTCTCATAGAAGTAACAACTTCAAATAATAGATGTCTTCCCTCAGGTCCATATCGTGAGAGACTTTGGAAGGGTAAAAAAGTGAGTGTTTATAAAGAAGGTAGAGACTTTAAGCGCCGGGTTGAGTTGAAAAATTCTACACAAAGAATGTCACTTGTAACAGCTATCGCACGGCCAGAGCGCCTTGATGAATTTTTGCCACAAGTTGTGAGTAAAAACTATTTTGCTGATCATCATGCTTTTACAAAAGAGGAACTTTTAGAGATTTTATACAAAGATAAATCAGACTCTCTTTTAGTGACTTATAAAGATTATGTAAAAGTAGTGAACTTCAATTTACCTCTTTCTTTACTTGATTTAGAAGTAGAACTTCTCCGTTCTTTATAAAAAAACAACTTATATTTAGGTAAAATAAGAAAATTATTTACGACATATTAGGAAAAATATTGCAAGCAAAAATAGAAACAGTAAAAACACTCCTTGAAGCACTTCCATTTATTAAAGAGTTTCGTAAAGAGATAGTGGTTATAAAGTACGGTGGTTCAGCACAAACATCACCACAGTTAAAAGAGAAGTTTGCTGAAGATATTTTACTTATGTACCTTGTTGGGATTAAACCAGTTATCATTCACGGTGGTGGGAAAAAAATTACAGAGATGCTTGATGCTTTAAATATAGAGACTAAGTTTATCGATGGGCAACGTGTAACTACAAAAGAAGTTATGAGAATTGCTGAGATGATTTTAAGTGGAGAAATAAACAAAGAGATAGTTTCACTACTAAACTCTCACTCTGCAAAAGCTATTGGTGTGAGTGGAAAAGATGCACACTTTATAAAAGCTGAAGCAAAAGACTTTGCTAAATGGGGACTTACAGGAAATATTACAGATGTAGATTCAGATGTTGTATGTAACCTAATCCGTGAAGGTTTTATCCCCGTCATTGCACCTATCGCTGCTGGATCAGAGATGGGACATCCTGGTTTTAACATAAATGCTGACCTATGTGCTTCATATGTGGCAAAAGCTATTGGTGCAAATAAAATCATATTTTTAACAGATACATCAGGTGTTCTTAATAATGATAAAGAGCTTTTTTCATCTTTAACTAAGGCAGAAGTAGAAGTACTTAAAGCTAACGGAACGATTCATGGTGGAATGGTACCAAAGGTTGATGCCTGTTTAGAAGCTATCGATGGTGGAGTGGATAAGGCACATATTATTGATGGTCGATTAGAACACTCTATGCTTTTAGAACTTTTTACTTCAGAGGGTGTTGGAACGGAGATAATAGGGTAAATATGAAAGTTTTTATACGGATTTTGATTACTTTTTTATTACTTTTTAGGACACTTGAATCTGCTGAGTTTGCCGAGATGTATGAAATATCTGTAAAAAAGGATGAATCAACAAAATTTCTTGTAAAATATAATAATTATATAAGAGAATTTAAATTTCGTTGGACACTTTATGTTAACGATGGTTTGGTAATATTCCACTCTTACGATAATAAACTTGGACAGAGTTTACTTTATCTAAATACAACAAATCAAAATTTTAAGGTTTTTCTAAAACAACAAAATAGTGCCTCTTATGAGGCACCTTATCTTTTAGTGAAATTTAAAGAGTTTGATTTTGAGAAAAATAGAGCAAAATTTGAAGTTTTTTTATCTGATAAAAAATCGCAAATAAAACTAGAAAAAATTAAGAAGAAGAGCTAATGCAAAGAGTAGAAATAGAGATAGCTAGACTAATAAAAGAGATAGACTATGATGAAGTAACAGAACTTTTTAGTTCTCTTAGTGGGGGTAAACGCCTACGTGCAAAACTTATTTTAAAAATTGCACCTGAGCATAAAGATGCTCCCCTGTTAGCCGCGATAGTTGAATTGATTCACGGAGCATCTCTACTTCATGATGATGTGATAGATGATGCGATGACACGTAGAGGTGTAACTTCTGTAAATGCAAGTAATGGCAGTAAAGTTGCTGTAATGCTTGGTGATATTTTATACTCAAAAGCTTTTACTGAACTAATTTCATTTGACAAAGATATTGCTCAAACTATTGCAGCTTCTGTTACAGCACTCTCAAAAGGTGAGATGATGGATGTGAAGATGGCAGAAAATTTCAACTCAGATGAATCACTTTATCTTGATATGCTCTATCTTAAAACAGCAACACTTATCGAAGCTGCAGCTAAAGCAAGTGCTCTTTTAGTTGGTAAGGATGCTGAAAAACATGCACTTTATGGGCGGAACTTAGGTCTTTCTTTTCAGATAATTGATGATATCTTGGATATTACAGAGAGTGAGAAAGTTCTTGGAAAGCCAGTGATGAATGACTATGTAGAGGGAAAATGTACTCTGCCTTATATCTATCTTTATGAAGCATTAAATGCAGTTGATAAAGAGCGCTTAGTCTCTTCTCATACAAAAGAGATAAGTAAAAATGAAACACTCTGGATACAAGAAAAAATGCAAGAACATACAACTATAGAGAAGTCGTTTCAATTAGCTCAAAACCTTTCAAATGAAGCACAAATTGCTATGAGTGGAGATATAGAGCTTGTGGGTATCTTAGAAACTATGATAAGAAGAACTTTTTAATGCATTACTTAAACATAAGCTTTTCACATAAAAATTCAACACTAGAAATAAGAGAAAAACTCTCATTCTCTAATAATGAATATAAACGAGCATGTTTAACAAAGATACTTGCTTCTGATGCAATATCTGAGCTAATACTTATCTCAACTTGTAATAGAATGGAAGTTTTTTGTAATTGTAGTGATATCCCAAAAGCCACTATGCATATACTTGAGACATTACAGTTACATTCAGGAATAAGTATAGAAGAGCTTGAAGGTCGTGCTGATATTTTTGATGATAGTTCTGCTATTCATCATCTTTTTAGTGTAGCTACATCTCTAGACTCTATGGTTGTTGGTGAGACTCAAATTGCAGGGCAACTTAAAGATGCTTTTCGTTTTGCTTACGATAATAAATTTTGTGGTAAAAAACTTGCTCGTGCTATGAAGTGTGCATTTAAGTGTGCTGCAAAAGTACGTAATGCAACTGATATTTCCTCAAAACCTGTCTCTATGGCAAGTGTAGCAGTAAATAAACTGAAATCTTTACTCGATGATATATCATCAAAAAAAGCGCTTATTATTGGTACTGGTGAAATGAGCGAGATAACAGCAAAACACTTGGTCAGTGCTGGTGTAGATGTTTATATTATGAACCGCACAAAACATAAAGCAGAGGCTTTAGCAAAAGAGTGTGCTATTAAAGTTATAGACTTTAGTGAATTACCACATGCAATAAATGAGTTTGAGATACTTTATACTGCAACATCTGCCTCAGAACCCATAATCACCGATGAGATTATAGAATCAAGAGATTTCGATAGATATTGGTTTGATTTAGCTTTACCTCGCGATATAAATTATAATAAGGGTGAGCGAATTCATCTTTTTGTGATTGATGACCTTAAAACGATAGTAGATGAAAATGTTGCATCTAGAGAGATAGCATCTCGTGCAGCACATGGAATCATCGGTCGAGCAATTGTAGAGTTTTTTGAGTGGGCTAATACACAGGATT
>QNZS01000006.1 GCA_003978465.1 Sulfurimonas sp.
TTTACTCGATGATATATCATCTAAAAAAGCACTTATTATTGGTACTGGTGAGATGAGTGAAATAACAGCAAAACATTTGGTCAGTGCTGGTGTGGATGTTTATATTATGAACCGTACAAAACATAAGGCAGAAGCTTTAGCAAAAGAGTGTGGTACCAAAGTTATCGACTTTAGTGAATTGCCAAATGCTATAAATGAGTTTGAGATACTTTATACTGCTACATCTGCCTCGGAACCCATAATCACCGATGCGATTATAGAATCAAGAAATTTCGATAGATATTGGTTTGATTTAGCTCTACCTCGTGACATAAACTATAACAAGGATGAGCGAATTCATCTTTTTGTGATTGATGACCTTAAAACGATAGTAGATGAAAATGTTGCATCTAGAGAGATAGCATCTCGTGCAGCACATGGAATCATCGGTCGAGCAATTGTAGAGTTTTTTGAGTGGGCTAATACACAGGATTTAGAACCTCTTATAAAAGAGATATATACTCGTGCAGAGATAGCAGCCGAGCAAGAGACAAAAAGAACAATAAAAGCAGGTTATATCCCAAAAGAGTATGAAGCAGAGGCACAAAAGATGTGTGAACAAGCATTAAAACGATTTTTACATGAGTTTACTACAAATATGAGAAGTGACATAAAAGATATACATACAGAACTGATAAGTGGAGCAATTGCTTCAATAATAAAAGAAAAAGTTAAGGACAAATAGTGAGAAGAAGTAAAGCATTTATACCAACAAGTAAAGAAGCACCATCAGATGCAAGTTTAGCAAGTCATATATTTTTAGCACGTGCAGGTTTTATCTCACAAAGTGCTGCAGGACTTTATAACTATATGCCCCTTGCAAAACGTGTTATCAAAAAAATAGAAAATATTGTCAACGAAGAGATGACTAAAGTAGGGGCACAAGAGGTTGAACTCTCATTTATTACACCAGCTGAGTTATGGGAAAAAAGTGGAAGAATAGAGAAGTTTGGAAAAGAACTCCTGCGTTTTCGTGATAGAAAAGATAATATGTTTGTTTTAGGACCAACACACGAAGAGATGATGGTTGAGCTGATTCGTAACCGTGTAACTTCGTATAAAAATCTACCACTTAATCTATACCAGATAAAAACGAAGTTCCGTGATGAAGCAAGACCCCGTTTTGGGATTATGCGTGGACGTGAGTTTACCATGAAAGATGGTTACTCTTTTCACTCAAGTGAAGAAGACTTAGACCGTGAATTTCAAGAGATGGAAGCTGCATATAAAAGAATCCTTACTCGTTTAGGACTTGACTATCGTGTGGTTGAAGCTGATAGTGGAACTATAGGTGGAAGTGGTTCTAAAGAGTTAATGGTTATTGCTGATAGTGGCGAAGATACTATCGCTATTTGCTCTAAATGTGAGTACGGTGCAAATGTTGAAGCAGCTATAAGTGGAGATAGAAAAGAGATACCAGAAGCTCCAGAAGCAGAGTTTAATAAGTTTTCTACTCCAAATGTAAAAAGTATAGAAGATTTAGCATCATTTTTTAAGATTGATCCTTACTACACAGTGAAGTGTGTTGCGAAGAAACTTATATATGACAAAGAGAGTGAAATTGTTCTTTTCTTCTTACGTGGTTGTGATAATCTTCAAGAAGTAAAAGCTGTAAATGCAGCAGGTGCTTTAGAAATAGAAGATGTAAGTGAAGAAGAGTTGAAAGCTCTTAGACTCCTTCCTGGATTTATTGGTCCATTGGATCAAAATAAGGCAAAACATGTAATAGACTCTGATCTTAAAAATGCAGAAAATATGGTCTGTGGAGCGAATGAGCTTCACTACCACTATGTTGGTGTAGACTTCTCAGTTATAAGTGAAGTCGCATACTTTGCAGATATAGCAGAGGTAAATGCAGGAGATAGCTGTCCAAAATGTAATGGAGAACTTTCTTTCACTAAGGGTATTGAAGTTGGTCATATATTTAAACTGGGTACTACTTATTCGAAGGCTTTAAAAGCTGAATACTTAGATAAAAATGGAAAAGCACAGCCTTTTATCATGGGAACATATGGAATGGGAATCTCACGTTTAGTCGCTTCAGTTATAGAACAACATCATGATGAGAATGGTTGTATCTGGACAAAAGCAACGGCACCTTATATGGTAAATATCATGGTAAGTAACATTAAAGATGAAGCACAGGTGACAGCTGGTGAACAACTCTATAAAGAACTTCAAGAGCAAAATGTTGAAGTAATGTTAGATGATAGGAAAGATAGATTTGGTTTTAAAATGAAAGATGCCGAACTTATTGGATTTCCTTACACTATTATTATTGGTAAGGAGTTAGTCAATGGAAATATCCAGGTCTATGAACGTTTAACTACTGAGAAAACAACTGTAAGTGCAGATAAAATATTTACTAAAGTGATGGAACTCATTTAATATGATTTATTTTATCATTTATCTCTTTTTAGAAGTATTACTATCTATTAGTATTTCTTCTAGTATTGGTGAATTGTTAACATTCTTAGAGATAATGATAAGTGCTTTTGTTGGAATAAGTATACTTATAAATTTTAGAAAAACACTTGTTGAGAATATAACAGTAGTTTCATATAACTGTATAGACTTAGAACAATTCCAGAGCTTAAATCTTTTTACACTCTTTGGAGCAATTTTACTTATTATTCCTGGTGTTTTAACAGATATACTTGGTATTATAATGCAGTTTAGTGTTTGTACGAGTATGTTTATTAGCTATTATAATGTAAAATCAGGTAAATATGATGAGTCATTTACTCCACAAAATAATTTATAAAAGGATTCATATGTCATTGATGTTGAAATTATTAACAATAATACTACTATTAACTAGTTTTTCATATGCAAAAACTACAAGTGAAAAGCTTGAAAACTATTTAACTGAGAAGTATGAAGACAACCAAAATATAGAAATAATTACAGTAAAAGTAGAAGAGGTAAAAGCACTTGAGGGAAGTAAGGATTGGAAGGCCTATATAGTAGGTTTAGAAGCAACTTTAAAAAACAAACCAAGAGAGCTTATTAAACAAAAAATTATTTGGTTCTCTAATGGTTCGATGATAACTAAAGAACTTACAAATTTAAAGAATGGCTCTAACTATGAAGATGAAGTAAAGTCAGATATAAAAGCATCTGAATACCATAAAAAAAATCTTGTTTATGGTAATGAAAATGCAAAATATAAGGTGGCAATTTTCTCAGACCCCTTATGCCCATTTTGTAAAGATTTTGTCCCTGAAGCACTTAAATACATGAAAAAGTATCCAAATACATTTGCAGTCTATTATTATCATTTTCCACTACTTCATATTCACCCAGCATCGGCGATTATTACTCGTGCTGCAGTTGTTGCAGAAAGAGCGGGTGTTAAAGATGTGAGTATCAAAATGTATGATATTGTAGTAAATGCTAAAGAGAAAGATGTAGAAAAAATACTTATAGCATTTAATAAAGGTGTTGGTTCACATGTTACACAAATAGATATTCAAGGTTCATCTATAAGTGAAGTGATTAATCACGATACTCAGTTTGCAACTAGCTTGTTTGTAAGTGGCACTCCTACTATTTATTTTGATTCAAAAGTGGACAAAACAAGAGTAAAATATAAGAAAGTAAAATAATTTATGAACAAAATAACAATAGCAACACGAGTATCAGACTTAGCACTTTGGCAGGCATATCATATAAAAGAACGCATAGAAACTGCATATCCTGAAATAGAAGTAGTACTCAATAAAATTGTGAGTAATGGAGATAAGATTTTAGATAAACCTCTTGCTCTCATTGGTGGTAAAGGTCATTTTACTAAAGAACTTGAAGATGCAATGCTCGCAGGCGAAGCAGATATTGCTGTTCATAGTCTTAAAGATGTTCCTACATATATACCTGATGGTTTAGAACTTGTAGCGGTAACAAAAAGACAAGATCAAAGTGATGTTTTCTTATCTCATAAATATAAAAGTTTAAAAGACTTACCTAAGGGTGCTGTTGTTGGAACTACATCTTTAAGACGTCGAATGCAACTACTCCAAGAGAGACCTGATCTTAAAGTTAAAGATTTACGTGGAAATGTAAATACAAGACTTCGTAAACTAAGTGAAGGTCAATATGATGCAATCATTCTCGCATGGATAGGATTAAATCGCCTAGGTTTACTAAAAGATATTCCATTCACTGAAAAACTTTCTCTTGATATGATGATACCCCCTATGGGTCAAGCAGCCTTAGGGATAGAGATAGTACTAGGGAATGAAAAAATTCGTGAAATTGCAGACTTACTTAAAGATAAGGATACTTATATTTGTACACAAATAGAACGCCAGTTTATCTCTAAAATTGGGGCGGGGTGTTCTGCACCTGTTGCTTGTAATGCTGTGATAAATGCAAATGAAGTAACATTTAGAGTTATGATAGGTTTTCCTGATGGAACTAATATTATGCAAGAAAAAGTAATAAAACCTCTAAGTGAATGTAATAATTTAGGTGAAGAGCTCGCGTTAAAGATGATAGATGCAGGTGCTTTAGAACTTTTAGAAAATGCTGCGAAAATAGCATTTAAAGATGAAATGCCACAAAGATTATAAGAAATGAAAAAAACAATAGAACTTTTAAAAAAGCATGATGAGTTAAGAATAATTGATACTGAGTTAGATATATATCTTGAAATATCACATTTAGCATATGCAGAAGTGAAAAAAGAAGATGGTGGTAAAGCACTTCTTTTCACAAATGTGGTAGATAAAAAGAACAATAAAAAGTTTAATGAACCGGTACTTATGAATGTTTTTGGTTCATACAAACGTTGCGAACTTCTTTTTGGACGAACTATAGAATCTGTAGCGGATGAGATAACAAATCTTCTTCATATGAAGCCACCTTCTGGATTTATGGGTAAAATCAATATGGCCAGAGATCTTTTTTCTCTTAAAAATATCTTTCCTAAACGATTAAAAGGTGAGGGTGAATGTCAAAAGATTCAATTTTATGAAGATGAGATAGACCTTTCAATATTACCAGTATTAACTACTTGGGAACAAGATGGTGGCGCTTTTATTACAATGGGGCAGGTGTATACACAAAGTCTTGATGGTGAAATGGTAAACCTTGGAATGTATAGACTTCAAGTCTATGATAAAAACCATTTAGGCATGCATTGGCAGATTCACAAAGATAGTTCACACTTTTTTGACCAGTATCAAAAAGCTGGAAAAAAGATGCCTGTAACTGTAGCAATTGGTGGAAATCCACTCTATACATGGTGTGCAACGGCACCACTTCCATACGGTGTAAATGAGTTGCTTATGTATGGTCTTATCACTAAAAAACCTGCTTTACTTGTCAAGTCTCTTACTACTCCATTATATATTCCTAAAGATGTAGACTATGTTATCGAGGGCTGGGTTGATACAACTAAGATGAAAGTAGAGGGTCCTTTTGGTGATCATACGGGTTACTATACTTTAGAAGAACCATATCCAGTGATGAAAGTATCTGCAATTAGTATGAAAAAAGAGCCAACATTTTTAGCAACTGTTGTTGGCAAACCGCCTTTAGAAGATAAGTATATGGGTTGGGCTACTGGAAAGATATTTTTTCCACTATTAAAAACAACAGTGCCGGATTTACTTGATTATCATATGCCTGAGAATGCAGGTTTTCATAATCTCATACTTGCAAAGATGCAACCACTCTATAAAGGCCATGCAAAACAGTTTATGCATGCTTTTTGGGGAGCTGGCCAGATGAGTTTTGTAAAACATGCAATTTTTGTAGATGAAAGAGCACCTCGTCTTGACAATTATGAAGTTTTTTCTACTTATGTACTAAACCGTTTTACACCAAAGTCTATGTTTATAACAGAAGGTATTTTAGATGCACTTGATCACTCATCTCCTGAGACTTTAGTAGGTGGTAAACTTGGTATTGATGCAACTGCTGCAAAAGTTGTTGAAGCACCGAGTCTTTTGGGTGATAGTGAACTACTTATTAAAGTAAAAGATCTTATTCCTGATGTAGTAAACCTACATCAGTACATGATAAGAACAAATAACCCCATTACTGTTATTAGTCTCAAAAAAACTAAAAATGCAAGGGTATATTTTGATGTTTTACTTAAGTTAAATTCTCACATGAGGATAGTTGTATTTGTGGATGAAGCAGCAAATGATATTTTTAACTCCTATATGCTTATTTGGAGAGTTACAAATAATATGGATGCCTTAAGAGATGTTTTTATATCAGAACTAATGGTAGGAATTGATGGAACAAACAAGTCGAGTATAGATGGATTTACTAGAGAATGGCCTGATGATGTAGAATGTACAGCGAGTGTTGTAGAAGTTTTAAAAGAAAAATCTCTCTGGGATTTAGATGAAAGTCTCAATAAAAAGTACCAATTGTAATTACTTTGATAGTTTCTATGTGATATTCCTTGAGTATAATAATTTATAATGTAAGGTGGATTCATAATTTTTAAAGGGAACATATGAATAAATTTATATGAATTCTTTTATCTTTAACTATTCTCTTACTTACTTCGGAAAATGCTGCTCTCTATAAAGGGTAGAGAATTTTTGTTCAAAAGTGTTTCAATTGTTATTATTGTGGGCAAAGTTTTGTATTAGAATACAAAATGAGAAAATGGAGACTTGATGAAAAAAAGTAAACCTTTAGCCTCATTACATTTAAAAAAGTAAAAAGCAAAAAAAAATCTTGTAAGTATTTTAAGAGTAAAAAGTCTAAACACTTAAAATAATTCTTAGTTGAGTATGCTAAAGATAGTGCTAATGTTCCAGCATGTAATTAAGACTGCTCTCTAAACTTCTAAAATAAAGTAGATTTTTTACTTTATACCTCTCTTAAACTTTGTAAAATCATCTTATTTTGCTAAAATACAAAACTTTTAAAAATTGGAGAAACTAACATGGATAAAATGTGGTCAGGTCGCTTTAGTGCGAGTGCTTCTAGTCTGTTAGATAAGTTTAATGCTTCTATCATGTATGATAGAAAATTATATAGAGAAGATATAGAAGGTTCTCTTGCTCATGCTGCAATGCTTGAAAAACAAGGTATTCTTACAACAGAAGAATTAGTCTTAATTGTAGATGGTTTAGGTCAAGTTAGAACAGAGATTGAAGCTGATGAATTTGATTGGAACATAAGTGATGAAGATTTACATATGGGAATTGAGAAGCGCTTAACTGCTATTATAGGTGATGCTGGAAAAAAACTCCATACTGCTCGTAGTCGTAATGACCAAGTAGCAGTTGACTTTAGACGTTATGTTTTACGCCAAAATTTAGAGATAGTAAATGGGCTGAAACTTTTAATGAAAGAAGTTATTGTAGTTGCAGACAAACATACTGAAACACTTATGCCAGGTATGACTCACTTACAACATGCACAGCCTATTAACTTTGCATTTCACTTAGGTGCATATCTCTCAATGTTTAAACGAGATATAGCACGTTTTGAAGACTCATATAAACGCAATAATATCTCTCCTCTTGGTTGTGCAGCACTCGCGGGAACACCTCATAATGTAGACCGTGGTATGACAGCAGAACTTTTAGGTTTTGATAGTGTAAGTGTGAACTGTTTAGATACAGTGAGTGATAGAGATTTTGCCTTAGAGATTTTATTTAACATAGCTACTATGATGATGCATATCTCACGTTTAAGTGAAGAACTGGTTATGTGGTCTTCTTATGAGTTTGGTTTTGTTGAACTAAGCGATGAGTACTCAACAGGTAGCTCAATAATGCCACAAAAGAAAAACCCAGATGTTCCAGAACTCCTTCGTGGTAAAACAGGTCGTGTGTATGGTTCACTTATGGGACTTTTAACAGTTATGAAAGGACTTCCTTTAGCCTATAACAAAGATACTCAAGAAGATAAAGAGGGTGTGTTTGATTCAGTTGAAACTGCCACGATCTCTTTAGAGATTTTAAAAGAAGCTATTAAAACTATGGAAGTAAAATCTAATAACATGGAGTCAGCATGTGCAGTAGGACATCTTTCAGCTACTGATTTAGCTGATTACTTAGTTGAGAAGTGTGATATACCTTTCCGTGAAGCACACTTTATTACAGGTCGTGCTGTTGCTAAAGGTGAAGAATTAAATGTAGATCTTTCTAAGATGGACTTTAAATATCTCAAAGAGATAGATGCTCGTATAAATGAAGATGTGATGGAATACTTAGGTCTTCGTCACTCCATGAATGCAAGAACATCCGAGGGTGGAACTGCAACTGTAAAAACAAAAGAACAACTAGAATATTTTAGAAATTATTTAGCAGGAAAATAAACAGATGAAAATAACAATAACACATAAAGATGCAATGAAATTTGAGGCGAAGACTGCTAAAAGTAGTTTTATTATAGATTGTCCAACAATATCACCAATTGAGTATTTTTTATCAGGTATTATCACTTGTAGTGCAACTGATTTAATTATGATGCCAAAAAATCAAGGTAAAACAGTAACTGATTTAGTAGTAGATGGTGAGGTAGCTCGTGCGGAGCCACATCCAGCTAAGTTTGAGACACTACACTTAACTTATAATTTTAACTCAGATGCGGATGACATAATGGCGAAAAGATGGGTTATGGCTTCTATTGAGACATACTGCTCAACGCTAAACACTATTCGTGATACAACAGCACTATCATATTCAATCACGCACAATGGAAACCTTATCTGTGAAAACGAGAAAGTAATTTCAGGTCTAGGAACACATATCGACATGGGAACAATTGAGTCTTGCCCTAGCTAAGAACAGACCTCTTAGAGGTTGTTCTTAGGATCAGAATCGTTAAAATGTCCCCATTTGAGTTTTGTTCCACCGAGTATGTGAAAGTGTAGGTGTTTTACCTCTTGTCCTCCATCATCTCCAATATTTGTTATAACCCTATAACCTGTTTTATCTATTTTTATTGTTTTAGCGATATCCTGAATAAAGCTTGTCATTCCTGACATAGTTTGAGGTGAGACTTCTATAAAACTGTCAATATGCTTTTTTGGTATAGCTAAGATATGAACAGGTGCTTTAGGGTTGACATCATGAAAAGCTAAAAAATCATCATTTTCGGCGATAATATTTGAGGGAATTTCTTTATTTATTATTTTACAAAATAGGCACATATTGTTTAATTCCTTTATTTTAAGTATCACTAATTGTATCACAAATTATAGAAATGAAGCTCTTTATTAGTAATATTTTTATATAATCCCTTTAAAATTTATATATGTATGGAGACTCTATATTGAAAGAGTGGTACGATAAAATAAACGATGCTTCAAGTGTTGAAACTCTCGAAGAGATTCGCATAAGTGTATTCGGAAAAAAAGGCATTTTAGCCGTAGAATTTGCAAAAATGAAAGACCTTTCTGGTCAGGAAAAAGGGAAGTTAGCTAAAGAGTTAAACACTCATAAAGCTTCTCTTATGAATGAGTTCACTACAAAAAAAACAACATTGCAAACGCAAGCACTTTTAGTTGCTATGAAAGCAGAAGCTATTGATGTTTCTATGTTCTCAACTTCGAGTCAGTCAGGTGCATTACATCCTGTTATGGAAACTATGGATAGAATTGTAGAGTACTTTTCGTCTATGAACTTTGCAGTAAAAACTGGTCAAATAGTTGAAGATGACTTTAACAATTTTGAAGCACTTAATCTTCCAAAGTACCATCCAGCACGTGATATGCAAGATACATTTTATTTTAAAGATGAAATGATGCTTCGTACACATACATCTCCTGTTCAAATTAGAACGATGATGTCTACTAAACCACCAATTCGTATGATCGCACCAGGTGCAGTTTTTCGTCGTGATTACGACATAACACATACACCTATGTTTCATCAAGTTGAGGGCCTTTTAGTTGATAAAGAAGGCACAGTCTCATTTGCTAATCTTAAATTTATTTTAGAAGATTTTTTAAAGTATATGTTTGGTGAAGTAGAAGTGCGTTTTCGTCCTTCATTTTTCCCTTTTACAGAACCATCTGCTGAAGTAGATATTAGCTGTGTTTTTTGTAAGGGTGAAGGCTGTAGAGTATGTTCACATACAGGCTGGTTAGAAGTTCTAGGTTGTGGAATAGTTGATCCTAATGTATTTGAAGCTGTAAACTATAAAGATGTAAGTGGTTATGCTTTTGGACTCGGTGTTGAGCGTTTTGCAATGCTAATTCATCAAATTGGAGACCTTCGTTCACTCTTTGAAGGTGATATTAAATTACTGGAGCAATTTCAATGATAGTTACTAGATCTTGGTTAAATGAATGGATAGATCTTAGTGGGATATCTACAGAGGAAATTGCAAAAACTTTTAATAGTATTGGTTTAGAAGTTGATAGAATACAAGAGTTTCGTGTACCTAAAAAAATAGTATTTGGTAAAGTTTTAGAGTGTGAAAAACATCCCGATGCTGATAAACTTAATGTATGTCAAGTAGATATTGGCTGGTCAATTCGTCAGATTGTTTGTGGTGCTGCTAATGTTAGAACTGGACTCACTGTTGCCGTAGCTACTTTGGGTGCAAATATGCCTAGTGGTTTAGTAATCAAACCGGTAAAACTTCGTGGTGTTGATTCTGATGGTATGATTTGTGCCGCTAGTGAGTTAGGTCTAGCCGATATGGGCAAGGGTATTTTAGAGATAGATGCTAGTATGGGTGAGTGTAAACTTGGAGACGAGGTAAGTATAAACCTACTCTTTAATGATGACTTAATTGAGATAGAATTAACTGCTAATCGTGGTGATTGTTTAAGTATTCGTGGTGTTGCTCGTGACCTTTCAGCTGCATTTGATAGACCTATTAAGGCATATACAGTTACAGATAATGATGATAAACGTGGGATTGGAAGAGTTTTTTCACTTTCACATGAAAAAGATTTAAATGTTAACCTTAGTTACAAAGCAATCTCTTTAAAAGATTTAAATGTACCAACTTTAATTGCTCTTAGATTAGCACAAATTGAAGAAGAGAGAAAATCTAAAGTAGAAGAGATACTACTTTATGTAACACAGAGTACAGGTGTTATTTTAAGAGCATACGAACATGAATTTTTTTGTACTGGTGGTGAAGACGAAATAGCACAGGTAATACTAAGTAAAGATGCAAATGAATTTGCAGTTATTAAAGGGAAGGAGACAGCTTCTATTGTAGGAATAGTACAAAAAGATGTCTCAAAACCTAAAAAAGAAGAGGGAATAATTTTACTCGAAGCATCATATATTCCACCTGATGTAATAAGTAGAAAAATGTCAAAGTCTAAGATAGAATCAGGCCCGTTCTTTTATAAAACTTCACGTGGTTCAGAGCCAGATCTTAAAGCAGGACTCGCATACTGTGTTGATTTAATAGAAGCAAGTTCAAACTCAGCTACTTTTGGTGGAAGAATTGAACTTACTGAGACATATAATGAAAAAATTGTTTGTATTACAAAAGAAGAGATAGACGAGATAATTGGTGCAGTGATTGAGAAGCCTGTTATAAGTAAAATTCTTCAAAACCTGGGGTTTAATACATCTAAATCTTCTCTTAATAGTTTTATAATATCTGTACCTCAGTTTCGTCATGACATTATTAACAAACAAGATATCGTTGAAGAGGTAGTGCGTATGGTTGGAATAGATAATATTCCATCAAAACCGTTTATCTTAACGGAGGATAATCGTTTAGAAGATAATTATTTTGAATATAAAAAACGTTCTATATTTAGACATCGTGCTGCTAATAATGGTTTTTATGAGGCTATTCACTTTGTCTTTGATGAGAAAAAAACTTTAAATAAGTATGGATTTGAAACTACAAAAGAAGAATTAGAACTTTTAAATCCAATTGTTCAGACACTAGATACTCTACGACCAACACTTTTAACAGGTCTTCTAAAAGCTGCATCTAACAATGTAAAGAATGGTTACTCATCTGTAAGACTATTTGAAATTGGTTCTGTTTTTACTCCTCTTCGTGATGAGTCATACAATATGGCATTTATTTTTAGTGGAGATAAAGAGACTGAGAATTTAACAAATTCTGGAAAACCTTCTAAGGTTGATTTTGCATACTTTGTACAAAAAGTCTCAGATGTAGTTGGTGGGGTTGAACTTCGTGAAACTAAAACAACACATGTACTCTCTCATGACTTTCAGTCTGCTACTGTTTTAATAGCTGGAGTGAAAGTTGGTGAACTTTTTCGTGTACATCCAAATGTTGAAAAAGATTATGATTTAGATATTACCTATATGTGTGAGATAGATTTTTCAAAAATTCCACATAGACTGAAAGTAGCAACTGCGACATCAAAGTATCAAGCTTCCTTTAGAGACTTGAGTGTGATAATGCCAGAAATTATGTCTTATGAAAAAGTTAAATCTGTAATAGAGTCTGCAGATATAGCTAATCTTATTCGTTTTTATCCTGTTGATAAGTACAGCGATGAGATATTAGGTCAAAATATGAGTTTAAGTCTGCGTTTTGTTCTTCAGTCTAATGAAAAAACACTTGACGAAGAAGATATTACTTCAGCGATGGATACTATTTTAACAGCACTTAAAAGCGAGTTAGGCATAGGACTTAGATAATGAGTAAAGTTCTTGTGTCTGCTGCAACATCATTTTCTTTAAACATTAGTGAAATAGCACCTGATAAATCTATCTCACATCGTAGTGTTATGTTTGCAATGCTTGCAAATGGTGAGAGTACTATAGAAAACTTTTTACGTGCTGAGGATACTATGAACTCTTTAGAGATTGTGAAAAATCTTGGTGCCAAAGTAGAAGATGATGGTAAAATCATCAAAATTTCTAGTGATGGAATACAAGAAAGTTTTGAAGTACTTGATTGTGGTAACTCAGGAACAGGTATGCGTCTTTTTTGTGGACTTTTAAGTTCAGCAAATGGACACTTTATCCTAACTGGGGATAGGTACCTTCGTTCTCGCCCAATGAAAAGAGTGACAAACCCACTACTGAGTATCGGTGCAAAACTTGATGGAAGAAATAAGGGTGACCTAGCACCACTTTCTATCCGTGGAGCATCTTTAAAAGCTTTTGAGTATGAGTCTCAAATAGCTTCTGCTCAAGTTAAGTCTTGTATGATACTTGCAGCTCTACGGGCTGATGGAGTTTGTACTTATACTGAACCTGAACTCTCCCGTGACCACACAGAGAGAATGTTAAAAGGTATGGGTGCTAGTATTGAAGTAGAAGGTTTAAAAACTACTATTACTCCGATGAAAGAACTGCTTAACCCTTTAACTATCCGTGTTCCAGCTGACCCATCTTCTGCATTTTTCTTTGCAGTTGCAGCAGCTATCACACCTGAGTCAAATATAGTTTTAGAAGGTGTAACTCTTAACCCTACTCGGATAGAAGCTTTTAAAGCACTAGAGAGAATGGGTGCTGATATATCTTATGAAATAACTGATAATAAGTACGAACCAATTGGTAACATATCTGTAAAGTATGCACCACTTCACGGTATAACTGTAGATGATAATATCTCATGGTTAATTGATGAGCTTCCTGCTCTTAGTATTGCAATGTCATGTGCAAACGGTGAGTCTCTTGTTAAAAATGCACAAGAGTTACGAGTTAAAGAGTCTGACAGAATTTCAACTGTTGTAGAAGGACTTTGTGCAGCAGGCATAGAAGTACATGAGTATAAAGATGGGTATAAAATTATAGGTGGTGAACTCAAGTCTACTATAGTAGATAGTGATGGTGATCATAGAATTGCCATGAGTTTTATTATTGCTGGTTTAAAGTGTGGCATGGAAGTTACAGATTTAGAGTGTATAAATACCTCTTTCCCAAACTTTTTTGAACTATTACAAAAAATTACAAAGGTAGAACTATCATGAAAATAGAATTAGCCGAAAATTATGGTTTTTGCTTTGGTGTAAAACGTGCGATTAAAATAGCAGAAGAAAATTCAAATGCTTCTACATATGGACCTCTTATTCATAACTCTAAAGAGATATCTCGTTTAGATAAAGATTTTAAAGTAGGTTTAGTAGAGGATTTTACTACATTTAAACCTGGTGAAAAAGCTATAGTTCGTACACATGGTATTGTTAAAGAAGAACTTTCAGAACTTAAAAAGAAAGGTGTTGATGTCGTTGATGCAACATGCCCTTATGTGACAAAACCACAAGAGATATGTCAAGAGATGAGTGAATCAGGTTATGATGTAGTGATTTTTGGAGATGAGAGTCACCCTGAGATAAAAGGTGTGAAGTCTTATGCAACAAATGGAGCGACAGTCGTAAACAATGTTGAAGAGCTAAAAGAGTTAAAACTAAAAGAAAAAATAGCCCTAGTCGCACAGACTACGAGAAAAGTCGAAGACTATATGGCTATTGCATCTTATCTTATTCCTAGATATAAAGAAGTAAGAATTTTTAACACTATATGTAATGCGACTTTTGAAAATCAAGATGCAGTAAGAAAGATATCAAAGTCTGCAGATGTGATGATTGTTATTGGTGGGAAGAACTCTTCAAATACTAAAGAACTCTTTAGTATAGCAACTGACAATTGTTCAAATAGTTATCATATAGAAGATGAAATGGACCTAAAAAAGTCTTGGTTTAATGGAAAAAAATTCTGTGGTCTGAGTGCTGGTGCATCAACTCCTGATTGGATCATTCAAAATGTAATTAGTTGTATAAAAAATATTTCGAAGCAAGACCAAGTGTAATAAACACTTTCCTTCTTTCTTCACATAAGTTTCATTACTTAATAGCTATATAATTTAAAATTGGGTATAATCACGACAATTTTTATGTAACAGAGGATAGACAATGGCGTTCGATAACGAATTATTAGATGAAGAAAATTTTGCAGCAATGTTTGCAGAAAGTGAAAAGAAACAAGAGACTAGCCGTATAGTAGAAGGCGAAATTGTTGAAATTCAAACAGAAGACAACAGAGCATTAGTAGGTGTTGGCGATAAGTTAGAGGGTATTTTAAACCTTGACGAGATTCGCGACGAGAATGGTGAACTTAAGTTCGCTTGTGGTGACAAGATTAAAGTAATGCAAATGGGTTACTATAATGAGCGTCCAAAGATTTCTTACAAGAAAGTTTTAGAGCTAGAAAAAACTATTGAGTTTATCGATGCACACAAAGACGATTTTGAAGATACTATTATTGAAGGTATCATTACTAAGAAAAACCGTGGTGGTTATGTAGTAGAAGCTGATGCAGTTTCTTTCTTTATGCCACGTTCTCTTGCCGCGTTTAAAGACACTGATGAAGTTGTTGGTCGTAAAATCAAAGCTCAGGTTGTTAAAGTTGATGCTGCTGAGAATTCAATCATTATTTCTCGTAGAAAACTTTTCAACGAAGAAAGAAAGAAAAAGAAAGAAATTATTGATCAACTAATGGCAGAAGATGTTGTTGTTGAAGGTACTATTAAAAAAATCACTTCTTACGGTATGTTCGTAGATGTTGGTGGTGTTGATGGTCTTGTTCATTACAATGAGATTTCTTACAAGGGTCCAGTTAACCCATCTAAGCTTTTTGCTGAGGGTGATACTGTAACTGTTAAAGCTATTTCTTACGATAAAGACAAACGTCACTTATCTCTTTCAATCAAAGCTGTTCTTCCAGATCCATGGGCTGAAGTTGAGTCTGAATTAGATGAAGGGGATACAATCACTGTTACTGTTTCAAATATTGAAGCATATGGTGTATTTGTTGACCTTGGAAATGATATTGAAGGTTTCTTACATATTTCTGAGATTTCTTGGAATAAAAATGTTAAAAACCCTAATGATTATTTAACTGTTGGTGATGAGATTGATGTTGAAGTTATTGAAATTAATTCTAATACACATAAATTACGTGTTTCATTAAAGAAACTTTTACCAAAACCATTTGATGAGTTTTTAAAGAACTATAATGAAGGTGACATTGTTACTGGAACTATTACTTCACTAGCTGACTTTGGTGCATTTGTTCGTATTTCAGGTGTTGAGGGACTGTTGCATAACCAAGATATTTCTTGGGATAAGAACACAAAAGCAAAAGAAGTTTTAAAGTCTGGTGATGAAATTGAAGTTAAGATTGCTAAAATCAATGCTGAAGATCAAAAAATATCTTTAAATAGAAAAACTCTTTTAGAGTCTCCTATTGATAAGTTTGCTATGACAAATAAATTGAATGCTATTGTTACTGGTACTATCCGCGATATCAAAGACTTTGGTGTATTTGTATCTTTAGAAGATGGTGTTGATGCACTTATCCGTGATGAAGATTTAACTCCACTTGTAAAAGAAGAGTTAGAAGCTGGTCAAGAGATTGAAGCTGCTATCGCTAACATTGATACTAAGCGTGATCGTATTCGTTTATCTGTTAAAAAATTAGATTACATTAAAAATCAAGAAATGCTTGAAGAGATTAATGATAATGAGTCACACTCTCTAGGTGACTTAATTAAAGATAAATTTCAGTAAATATTTATAAATGCAAAAGATTTTAAAATGGTTACCTCCTCTCATTGCTGTAGGAGTGGCTGTTTTTATAATCTTCTTTCTTATATCTATTAACTCTAATGTAGTTTTTATAGACATAGAGCCGTTATCGATCGGAAATAAACCAATACAAGAAAAACCAAAAAAAATATGGTTAGATAAGTTTGGAGAATCAGAGCGAAAAGGCTACTTTTATCCAGTAAATGAAGTCTATATAGAAATTAATTTACACGAAAAAATAACTAAAATTATAACTTATAAGTTGTCTGCAAAACTTTTAGACCCTTATCAATTGTTTTGTCTTAAAGAGGAACTAAAAAACCATAAACTTAAATATTATCTTAACAAAGGTAAAATAGATATAGAGTTATTTATTTATTCAAAAAATATTGATAAATTAAGAAACTTACTAAAAGTACTAAAAAACTATAAAATCATGGCGGTAATAAAGCCATATAACGGAGAATACTAATGAAAAAATACACAGTTGTAGTTTGTGACCATATTCATAAAGCTGGACTTAAAATGCTAGAAGATGATGAGAGTATCAATTTTATAATGGCTGCTGATGAGCCAAAAGACAAACTAAAAACTGAAATTCTTCCAAATGCAGATGTAGCGATAACAAGAAGTTCAACTGATGTTGATGACCTTTTCTTAGCTAATGCTAAAAACCTTAAAGCAGTAGTTCGTGCTGGTGTTGGTGTTGATAATGTAGATATTCCAGGATGCTCAAAACAAGGTATCATTGTTATGAATGTTCCAACTGCAAATACTATAGCAGCAGTTGAACTTACAATGACACATATGCTATCTTGTATGAGGATGTTTCCATACTCTCATGACCACTTAAAGAACCAAAGAATTTGGAAACGTGAAAAGTGGTACGGATATGAGATGAAAGGTAAAAAACTAGGTGTAATTGGTTTTGGTAATATTGGCTCTCGTGTTGCAAAACGTGCAGCTGCGTTTGAGATGGATATTGTGGCATTTGACCCGTATATTAACCCATCTAAGGTTACTGACCTTGATATGACATACACTAAAAACTTTGAAGATATTCTAGCATGTGATATTATTACGATTCATACTCCTAAGAACAAAGAGACTCTCGGTATGATAGGTGATGCAGAATTTACTAAAATGAAAGATGGTGTAGTTGTAATTAACTGTGCTCGTGGTGGTTTATACGATGAAGATGCACTTTTAAAATACTTACAAAATGGTAAGATTCGTTTTGCTGGTATTGATGTGTTTAACAAAGAACCTGCAACTGATCATCCTTTACTTGATTTAGATAATGTAACTGTTTCTCCTCATTTAGGTGCGAATACATTTGAGTCTCAGTATAACATAGGTACACAGGCTGCTAACAATGCAATAGAAGCTGCTAAGGGTATAGCTTATCCTCATGCGATGAATCTTCCAATCGATGAATCAACTATTCCTTCATTTGTAAAACCATTCTTAGAAATGGGACAAAAGATAGGTTTCTTAGAATCTCAGATGAGTAAGTCTCAAATTATTAGTATTAAAGTAACAGGTCATGGTGAAATAGCTGAGTATGTTGAGTCTCTTTCAACTTTTGTAGCTGTTGGTGCAATGAGTCAAAATAGTGGTGATACTATAAACTATGTAAATGCAGAATTTGTTGCAAAAGAAAAAGGTATCAAAATTGAGTCTGAAGCACATGTTGATTCCACAGTGTACAAAAACTTAATAACTATAAAACTTACTACAAGTGAAGGTACTACAACAATTTCTGGAACTATTTTTGATGATAATGTACAGCGTTTAGTTAATATTGATGGTTTTGACATCGATGTTGCACTTCGTGGTGATATGATTATGTTTAAAAACTCTGATGTTCCAGGTGTTATTGGAAGTATAGGTTCTGTACTTGCTAACAATAATGTAAATATCGCTGACTTCTCACTTGCTAGAAATGATAAAAACGAAGCACTTGCAGTTATCTTAGTGGATAATACAGTGTGCGAAAAATCTCTTTCAGAGCTAGCTGCACTTGATGCATGTTTAGCTGTAAACTACGCTCGCATTTAAGTACTTCTGTCTCATACCACTCATTCTCATAATTGGGAATGAGTTTTTTTTCTATTATTAACAAAAAATTTACAATTGAAATGTATAATCAAATTATGAAAATATTATTTCTTATCACTCTTTTTGTATTATTCTTAAGTGCTAAAGAGTTAAAAAATGAACTGCAGTTCGAATCATCACCATACCTTCTTGCACATAAGGATAATCCAGTAAACTGGAAACCATGGGGTGATAAAGCCTTTACTCAGGCAAAACGAGAAAACAAGGCTATATTTTTATCACTTGGTTACTCTACATGTCATTGGTGCCATGTGATGGAAGAAGAATCCTTTTCAAATGAAAAACTTGCAAAATTATTTAATAAATATTTTATTTGTATAAAAGTTGACCGTGAAGTAATGCCACATCTTGATACACTTTATCAAGAAGTCTATCTTAAAATAAGACATCATTCTGGTGGTTGGCCTTTGAGTCTGTTTATGACACCTTCAAAAGAAGTTTATTATGCTGCTACATATATTCCTGCACAGAAACAGTCCTATTCTGAAGGTTTAGATACTCTTTTAGAAAAACTTGGTGAAATGTATCAAAAGAATGATGCTAAGTTTAAAGATGATTTAGCAGCTATCCAAAAAATTATTAATGCAGAAGTAGTATACGAAGAGGTAAAGAAAACAGAAATCTCTGTAAATACTTTGAGTAAGTCTCTTAAAGAAAATTTTGATGATATATATAGTGGTTTTGGAAGTGGAAGAAAATTCCCAGAAGCATCAAAACTATCTTTGATGATGGATTTAGCAGAAATAAATAGTGATGAAGAGTTAGAAGACTATGCATATGAAATGTTAGATGTAATGGCATTAAGGGGTTTATATGATTCAGTAGAAGGTGGTTTTTTTCGCTATACAGTAGATGCTGCATGGGAAATACCTCACTTTGAAAAAATGCTGTATGACCAAGCAGAACTGATACCTCTTTATGTAAGAGCATATCTTAAAACAGGTAAGAAACTCTATAGGGATGTTGTAGTTGAGACCATAGCAATGTTAGATAAACGTTATGTTAAAGATGACTTATATTACTCTGCAAGTGATGCTGATACATATCATGGAGAGGGTGCATATTTTATCTTTACACAAAATGAGCTCAAAGGCACAGGAATAGAGTATATAGAAAATTTTGAAGATAAAATGCATTTAAATATTTATGAAAACCAAAGACCAAAAAACTTTCTTAGAATGAGAAAAGTACTCCTTAAAGTACGTTCAAAAAAGGAGTATCCCTTTATTGATAAAAAAATAAATACTGCATGGAATGCTTTGATGATAGAAGCACTTTATAGTGCTTCTATCATTGATGAAAAGTATAAGAAAAAAGCAGATAAGACACTCAAAGCTTTAAGTGATGTAATGTTTAAAAATTATGACCTTTATCATCAAACAATTATTGGAATGACAGTAAAACAAAAGGGTCTCTTAGAAGATTATAGTTTTTTTATTGGGGCTTTAATAGCTGGATATGAAGTGGATTATGATAAAGATAAGCTCGATTTTGCTGAGTATCTACTCAATAATGCAAATGCAAAATTTTATAAAAAAGGTGTTTGGTATTTAAGTGATGATAAGTTAGATATTAAAGCAGGACTTATAGATAAATACTATGCCTCACCCCTCTCAAAGATGCTACAAAATATTATAAATATTGCATCACTAAAGGCTTCTTCACATTATGAGGAAGTTGCATTAGCTACACTTGAATCTCAGGTTGATGTACTTAAGTTTAAGCAGTCTGATGTACCTGCATTAGCAAAAGCATATCTCATGCAGAATTTAAAAGTAACAATTCTTAAAAGTAAAAAGCAGAACCTTTTAAAATATAAGAAAGACATCAAAAAGATACATTATCCTTATGTACTCACAAAAGAAGAAAAGTATGATGAGTATCTCGCATGTACAATCAAACTCTGTTATTCAAAAAATAAAAACTTTAAAACAGTAATCAAGGCTATAAATTCAAAAAGAAGATGGTAAAATAGCATAAACACTTAGAGAAGGTAAAAGATAGATATGCAAATAATAGTTGATGCCCTTAGAAAAAAAGGGAAAATTTATAAAAAAATGCTTGAAATTTCTCCAAAAGAATTAGGCATACGAAATAAGATAAAAATTTATAAAGCAACTGATACTAAAGGTTACTTTTGGGCTCTATTTGCAGTGAGTCAAAAGAGTAGAATTTTGATGAAAGATGTTCATAAGTTCCAAGAAATTTATGCAAAACTTACACTCTTTTGTGACCATAACTTTAAACATAAGATTATCTTCATAGATGCTCCTTTATGTGCAAAAGCAGCTGCTGCATTTAAAGAAGCAGGTTGGAAAATTCAGTAATGCTTTTGTGTGATATTGGTAATACCTCATATCATTTTTTAGATGGTGAGAAAGATTATAAAAAAGATGTAAATACTTTTGATGCTTCAAGTATAAATGATAATGTATATTATATCTCTGTACATAGCGAAGTAAATGCAGTACTAAAAACATTGAAAAATTGGATTGATATATCGAACTTTATAGATAAAAGTAAGTATTATGAGACTATGGGTATAGATAGAATGGTTGCAGTTGAAGTATTACAAAATGCTATTATTATTGATGCTGGGAGTGCTATTACGGTTGATATAGTGAATAATGGTAATTTTAAGGGTGGATTTATATATCCTGGAGTTGATGCAATGCGTAAAACATATAAAGATATTTCACCTGCTCTGAATTATTCATTTAACTTTGATCTAGACTTAGATATAATGCCAAAAAATTCACAAGATGCCATAAGTTATGGTTTTTTGAAAACACTTTACTCTGAAGTGATGTCACATGAACTCCCTGTTGTGCTCACTGGTGGTAATGCAAAAGAATTACAAAAGATATTTAAAAATGCCTTTCTAAATGAAAAACTCATTTTTGATGGTATGAAACAGATAATAAAAAAGGCTAAACTATGTTAACAGTTGCACTTCCAAAAGGTCGTATCGCTAAAGAAACACTAGAAATATTTGAAACACTCTTTGGTGATGGTTTTAAGTTTGATGATAGAAAACTAATTTTAGAAACACCAAATTTTCGTTTTTTACTTGTTCGTAACCAAGATGTCGCAACTTATGTATTTCATCAAGCGGCTGATATCGGTGTTGTTGGATTAGATACTTTAGAAGAACAAGGCCTTGATGTCGTACGTTTACTTGACCTACAACGTGGTGTTTGTAAAGTCTCTATTGGTATGAAAGTAGGAGAAAAGCTAGACCTTACTAAACCTGAGTTGAAAGTAGCATCCAAAATGGTAAATATTACTAAACGCTACTTTGAAGAGAGAGCTGTTAGTGTTGAGATTATTAAACTAAATGGTTCAGTTGAACTTGCACCTTTAATTGGTCTTGCAGATATGATAGTAGATGTTGTTGAAACAGGTGCTACGATGAAGCAAAATGGACTTGAAGTAGTTCAAGATATCATGACATCTTCAACATACCTAATTGCAAATAAAAATAGCTATATTGCTAAAAAAGATGAAGTACTTGATATTTATGAAAAAATAAATGATGTGATAAAAGCAGAAAATGACTAACTTAGACCTTTATGCAAAAGCAGAACATCTTTTAGGGATAGAAGAGGCAACAGAAGCTCTTTATGACCTCTACCGCTCTGAACTCGACGATCAAGATGTCAAGACACTTCTTGATGTTGGTTGTGGTCGTGGTGGTTTTATGCAACGAATGATAAGTGATGGTATTAAATGTAAGGGTGTTGATTTAAGTGCTCTTATGGTTAAGGAGTGTAAATCACAAGGTCTTGATGCTGAGTGTATAAATGCAGTAGATGTTGAGGGAAAGTATGATGCGATAGTTAGTATCTTTGATGTACTAAATTTTATGGATAATGAAACATTAGTTACTTTTTTAAATGCTATGGCAGATAAACTTAATGATAACGGTATCTTTATAGCAGACATTAATACTCTGTATGGTTTCTCTGATGTAGCAGAAGGTACTATGAGTAAAGATAAAGATGGTGAATTTTTATGTGTAGATGCAATATTTCAAAATGATAAACTTGATACTCAGTTTACACTGTTTGAAAAGAATGAAGATGGTTCTTACAAAAAGCATCAAGATTCTATCATTCAGTATTTTCATAAGATAAAAACTTTTCAAAAGATAGAGAAGTTAAAGCTTGTAGAAAAACAAACCTTTTCTCTTTATGACACAGAAGATAAGACACTACTTATCTTCAAAAAGAAGTAGTAGTTAGTCTATAAATTCTACTACTTCTTCTAGTGAAAGCCTTAACTGTTTTGACTGCTCATTGAGTCGGTAACCAAAAGGTAAAACCATAGAGAGTTGATACTTTGAAGTGTCAAGTTCTAAAATTTCTTCAACTTTTTCTTTTTCAAAGCCTTCAATCGGACAAGAATCAATCCCTAAAACAGCGGCAGATGTCATCATATTTGCAGCAGCAATATAAGTCTGTTTTGCACTCCAAGAGTAAATATTTTCATCACTAGAGAGAGTCTTTTCTAAATGACTTGCATAAAGTCCAAGATAAAAATCAAGCTTTTCTTGTGGCATATCACGACGAGAAAAACGTTGTTTTACTTCTCCACTTTGAGGTTTAAGAGAGTCTATCCCTGCAAGAATAACCACTAAGTGAGAACACGAAGTTATCTGAGCCTGATCCCAACATGCCGGTTTAAGTTTAGCTTTTAAAGTAGGGTTGGTAATAACTACAAACTTCCAAGCTTCCATACCAAAAGAGGAAGGTGATGTTCGTCCTGATTCAAGAATTATGAGCATATCTTCACTACTTATCTTTTTACTCTCATCAAATACTTTACAAGCATGACGAAATTCCATTGCCTCTTGAAATGTTTTAGCTTGACTCATGATGTTTTCCTTGTGTTAAGTTGTATGGCACTCTTTATTGCATTTATATATGAAAGAGTTTTAGCTTTGCCTGTGTAAGCTATGTCAAATGCAGTACCATGGTCTACGGATGTTCTAATTATTGGTAGGTTTAAAGAGATATTTACACTTTCATCAAAGTGTAGTGCCTTTAGTGGTGCTAGACCTTGGTCGTGATACATTGCAACAAAGTAGTTGTAGTTACAGCGAAAGTGAGGTGTAAATGCGACATCAGGAACTATGGGACCGATAAATTGCTCCCATCCAAGCTGTTTGTTTACACTTTTAATGGCTTTAAGGATTCGCATATCTTCATGTCCTAAAACACCATTATCTCCAGCATGAGGATTGATACCTAAAACAGCAACTTTCTTCAGTGGAATTTCCTTTTGAAGGTTAAGTAAAAACTGTTTGAGCATCTTATACTTAACTGTTTTAGTTACATCTCTTAGAGGGATATGCTCCGTTACAAGAGCAACATACATCTCAGGACAACCAAGCATCATAATTGCATCAGCATTAAAATGTTGACGAAGTAGGTCAGTGTGCCCTTTGTACTCTAAACCAGCTATCATCCAAGCTTCTTTATGTATGGGCATAGTCACAACACCATCAGCCTTTTTTTCTTCACAGAGTTTAATACCTGTCATAAAAGAGTCATACGAGTAACGACCACTTTGTGAATCCACTTGACCTGCATTTATGCTAAAGTCTCCAGCAACATCATATAGTTGTATATCTGATGGAAGTGATACATTAAGTAGAGAAGAAGCTCTCTCTAACATCCTTTTATTTATACAGTAAATGGGATTGCAGAGTTTTACTATCTCTTCATGAGCTTTGAGAACTATCTCAATTCCAACACCATTAAGGTCACCAATACTTATAGCTAGAGTAGGTTTAGTCATGGCGAGTAGTAAGTTCTTTCATCTCTTTAACAGCATCACTTAAACCACTAAATACACTGCGTGCAATGATACTTTGACCGATATTTAACTCGATTATTTCTTCTATTTTCATCATCTCATGAACATTATGATAATTAAGACCATGTCCAGCAGCTACTTCAAGACCTATTTTATTTGCATGTGTTGCTGCTTCTTTGATACTAAGGAGCGACTCTTCAAGCCTTTCACTAAGTTCATATCTTGGTAACTCTAACTCTTTTATAGAGTGGTTTGAATGAGGAAGATTTGAGTGAAGCATCGCCCATAGATTGGCAAATCGTCCAGTATGAAGTTCTACCATTTCGGCACCAAGTTCTTTACTTTTATCCATTGCTTCTATAGTTGGGTCTACAAAAAGAGATACTGGTATTAGACTGTCATGGAGTTGTTCTATGGCAAAACGAATTTCCTCTTCATATTTAAATACATCGAGTCCACCCTCAGTAGTAATCTCTTCACGTTTTTCTGGTACTAATGTAGCACGGTGTGGTTTTATAGTAGACACAATATTTAAAATTTCTTTGTTAATAGAACATTCTAAATTTACAGGAAGTTTACTACTAGCCATAATATTTTTTACATCACTATCTTGGATATGACGTCTGTCTTCTCTTAAATGTATTGTTATCTGATCTGCACCTGCTTGACAAGCTGTATAGAGTGCTTGAAGTATATCGGGATCATTTACTCTGCGAGCTTCACGTAAAACTGCTACATGGTCTATATTTACACCTAGTGTCATCTTGGCCATCTACTTACTCCCAATACTTTTGTAAAACTTTGTATACTCTTCTTCGAGTGTTTGACTCTGAACAAACTCACCGATATGTACAGAAATTATCATCTTTTCTTTATAGGGAGCATTTTCAAAGATTTTTTCATTTTTCCCTGTGATATAGATAGGAATTATTTTAAGCTTATTCGCTTGTGCAATTTTACTAGCACCACTTTGAAAACATGTTATACCTTCACCTTTAAAACGTTCACCCTCAGGAAACATATAAAGATTCATATTATCAACTTTTTTAAATGTTTTTTTAATATTTTTAAAGAAGCTTAAAAATCCACGTTTATTATCAAGATCTACACTGATACAACCACTATATTCAAAAAACTTACCATAAATAGCAGACTCAAAAAGTTCTTGTTTAGCTATCCAAGAACCATTTTTATTTTTTTTAGAAAAGATTGACTCCATGACCATTATGTCAAGAAGCGAACGATGATTTATTGCATAGAGGATTCTATTTTCATCGGGAAGAGAACCATGTACTTTAACTTCAAGATTTAAAAAGTTTAAAACTTCTTTAGAATAGTTTTGACGCTCTTTTGAAAGTTCTTCGTATGCTGGTTTTAGAGTGATAAAGGGGTGGAAAAAAGTTTTTTTGAAGATGTGAATATATTTGAGACCAAGCTTAACCATAAATATAAATTTACCAATGTTTTTAAGACCGAAGTTTTTTAGCATATATTACCTTTTAATAAAGATCAATTATAGCTAAAAACAGTAACAAAATAGCTATTTTACTTTGCCACTTTTGTAACCTAGATATTGATAGTCAGGTTTTTCACATCCTGATAGTACACACATAATACTTACCTTTTAAAAAGAGTTAGATACTAAAGAGTTTACCTCTTCTACCTTTAAAGTTTGTGCAAAACAGCTTTTTTCACCACAAACCATATACTCATCCTTTTCGCTTGATTTTAATAGAACAAAGGGGTATTCTATTTTTGCTAAAGTGAGGGCACTGATATTAATGTTATCTAAGGATGTTTTGATGACTCTATCCCCTTTTAGATGCCTGAGAACTTGTGTTAGCATAAAGGGGGAATATATAGGTTTGCGACCTAACTCATAAGAATTATACTCCATAGTTTTAAAAGCAAAGTGAGTATATTTCTCGTCTTCAAGCAGTGTACCAATGCTAAGTAATGCATCAAGCATAATACTTACAGAACTTGTATATGTATTGTCGCTGATTTCAGCCTGAGTTATAAATTCACCTACACTAAAGTTCCATACTCCCTTCTCATAGAACTCTTCAAGAGCTTTATTTATAAACCTATGTGCATAGACTAGATAAACTTCATCTTGAGTATACTTATAAGCACTAAGAAGAGCTTGTGAAAGAAATGCATAGTCTTCTAAAAATGCTTCAACTTTAGGTTTTTTATGGATAAGAGTTGTATGGTAGAGGGTATTGTTTATAAACATAGTATTGAGAAGTTTATCTAGGTGTTTAATAGCTCTTATCTTATACTTTGCATCAATACTTCCGAGTTTAAACATAGTATGAATCATCATAGCAGACCATGATGTTTGTACTTTTTTATCTATAAAAGGATACTCTTTTTGTGAACGAATTTGAGAAAGAAGAGGTTTTACATCAACGAACCATTCGGGTATTACTCCATCTTCAAAACGTATGATGTTTTTCCCTTCAAAATTACCTTCATGAATTACAGACATTTGAGCAAGTTTAGTGGTTACATCTTCTATCTCAGCATCCTTTAACATTTGAGCTACTTCATCATAAGTATAGATAAAGTAAGTGCCTTCTGCTCCTTCACTATCAGCATCACTTGCTGAGTAAAAAAGTTCATCTTCACTCATAAAGTTATACCAAAAATCAACACATTCTTTTGCTGTATTAAGGTAAGACTCATTATCATAAGCGAGGTAAGCATCCACATACACACTTGATAAAAGAGCATTATCATAGAGCATCTTCTCAAAGTGAGGCACACACCACTCTTCATCCGTTGAGTAGCGACAAAATCCACCATCTACTAGGTCGTACATACCACCTTTTTTCATTGCATCTAAGCTAGTCTCTACCATCGCTTTAGCACTTTTATCATTATAGAGTTTATCTATGGTGAGTAGAGTATTAAGTGTTGAAGCATGTGGAAACTTTGGCTTGACAGAGAAACCACCATTTTTTGTATCAAAGTTATTTTTTGCTTGGAGCATGAAGTTCTTTCTAAAGTCTTCATTTAAAACAGTTGCTTCTTTAGGATGTTGGATGTTGTTTAAAAAACCTTCAGCTTCATCTGCATTTTTATAGATCTGTTCATCATTCTGGACTATTTTTTTAGCTATAAGAGTTGTGAGTTCTTTAAAACCCATTCCCTCAATACTTCCTGTGTTTGACTCAGGAGGAATGTATGTTCCTGCAAAAAATGGTTTATTTTCTGGTGTACTAAAAATAGATGTTGGCCAACCACCTGAGCGACGATTAAGAAGTTGATGTACCTCTTGGTAATGCTTGTCTATATCTGGACGTTCTTCACGGTCAACTTTTATGGATATAAAGTTGCGGTTGAGTATGTCTGCACATTCTTGGTCCTCAAAAACTGTCTCTTCCATCACATGACACCAGTGACAAGAGCTGTATCCTATGCTTATAAATATAGCTTTATTCTCTTTCTCTGCTGCCTCAAAGGCTTCATCACACCAAGGCCACCAATTAACTGGATTATCTTTGTGCTGCTGGAGGTAAGGGCTATCTTCGTTTGCTAATCTATTTGACATTTTTGTAACCTTTTTTAATGTACTTTAATACTATATAATAGTAAATATTTATATGTAACTTCTTTTATATAAG
Source organism: Sulfurimonas sp. (assembly GCA_003978465.1). GTDB lineage: Bacteria > Campylobacterota > Campylobacteria > Campylobacterales > Sulfurimonadaceae > Sulfurimonas. The sequence continues at coordinate 28,084 of QNZS01000006.1, forward strand.
AGTATAGAAATAATACTAATGAAGTGCTGAATGAATTTATTAAATTTTATATTCTTAGGTATACCCAGTTTAAGAATCTATTAAATTAAATGGAAAAGAGATACCGGTCATTGTTAATAAAGTAGTGAAGAGTCCTTTTAACTGTAAGTTTATAGAACATAAAGAGAGTCGGATTACTACTCGCCGTAAATGTAATACAATATTATTTAATTCGAGTGCTAAATTTGATTCTGAAACAGGTTGGTCCAGTTTTGATGACTCTAAAGAAGGTGCAGTTCAAAAAGTCTCAGATGCTGATGAAAGACGAGTTGAAATAGTATGTACTAACTGTAAGGATCATTTAGGACATGTATTTTATGACCTGCTTGTTTTTGTGTCCCTTGAAGACTTAACCAGTCCTCTCCATTCACAGTAGAACTGATTAAAAGACAATAAAGACATATTGTAAAGAATGAAAAACTTGGGATAAAATTATACTTAGGATCCCTTTATTAGGGTATTTATAGGCTTATTTTAAAATTCTCCGCGTTTGACACGAGCTAAAACAAAGGGAATATTTATACCATCATTATTTATGCCTACATCATGACATGATTCACATTTATCACCCATGGGGCATACATCATTTTTTACAAGTTCTTCTAAGGTATTGAATTTGTTTTCTTTTATACAAGCTGCAATATCTTTTATACTTAATGAGTTACAAGAACATATTTCTGTGTTTAAATCAATCATTTTTTTCATCCTTTAGAGTAGTTATGTATTATTTTAGGTAAAAAAGTATTAAGAGTGAGTATAAAACTAAAAATACTTTAATTGCTTTATAATTTACACAAAGAATACATACTATTTATTGTACTATTACTAAATACAATTAGAAGGTAAAAAATGCAACTGATAATACAATTATTTATGCTAATTACACTTACAATAAGTAGTGTATATTCAGGGGACTTTTTAGTACCTGATGAAGCATTTAAACCTTATGCAAAAGTTAATGAAAATGCTCAAATAGAAGCAGGTATTATTCTTGGTAAGGATATATATATTTATGCTCAGAAGATGAGTATAGAGCTCAAAGGCACTAGTTTAAAAATTAAAGAAATTAAAAAACCAATATTCATCGATCATGATGGTGAACAAGTATATACTATCTCCCCCGAACTACTTATAACTTTGGAAAATCCAGAAGGCTTAAGTGGTATACAAAATTTTACACTGCTTTTATCATACCAAGGGTGTTCAGAAATAGGTCTATGTTATAATCCTTATGTAAAAGAATTTCTCTTAACTCTAAATATCTCAAAACTCTCTTTAGAAAATAAAGTAAAAAGAGGTACAGTAGAGCTATCAAAGAGTGATGCGATTGCAGATACAATAAAGTCAGGAAAAATTGGAATTATTCTTGTGACATTTCTTGGTTTTGGTTTACTTCTTGCAATGACCCCATGTGTTTTTCCTATGATTCCTATTATTTCAGGTCTTATTGTTGCTCAAGGTAAAGGATTGACTACAAAAAAAGCTTTTGCCCTTTCTGTAGTTTATGTTTTAGCAATGGCAGTGGCTTATACTATCGCTGGTGTACTCGCTGGCTTATTTGGAGCAAACCTTCAGGCAGCACTCCAAATGCCATGGGTGATTTACTCCTTTAGTTTGATTTTTGTAGCTCTTGCCTTAAGTATGTTTGGTTTTTATGAATTAAAACTACCAGATGCACTTGTTAGAAGAGTGAATTCAGGTGCTAATCATGGTGGTTATATAGGTGTCGCGACTATGGGGTTTTTATCAGCACTTATTGTAGGACCATGTGTTGCTGCTCCACTTGCTGGTGCATTAGTGTATATAGGACAAACAGGGGATGCTATTCTTGGTGGAATGGCTCTGTTTTCTATGAGTATAGGTATGGGACTTCCTCTTATCGCAGTTGGTGTAAGTGCAGGTAAGTTTATGCCTAAACCTGGTGCATGGATGACTATGGTGAGTGCTATCTTTGGTGTTATGATGTTATCAGTAGCTATTTGGATGCTAGAAAAAATACTAGATCCTTCTATTATTATGGTTATGTACAGTATCTTAGGAATAGGATTTTCATTGTATCTTGGTGTGTTTGAAAAAGATCATCACTTCTTTAAGCATAGTATAGCAATCATTATTTTTATATATTCTGTCGCATTATTTATAGGGTTTTTAGCTGGTTATTCAAGTATGACTAAACCACTTGGTTTTTTAAATGAAGTAGTATTAGTTCAAGATACAAGTAAAGAGCAGATTAAAGAAGCAAGTTTTATTATAGTACATTCTATAGAAGAGTTAGATATAGTGTTAGCAAAGAATAAAGGAAAAAAGATTCTGCTTGATTTCTCAGCAGATTGGTGTAGCGCTTGTAAAGAGTTAGAAGATATAACATTCGTTGATACTGCTGTAATAAACAAAATGAGTGAGTTTGTTTTGGTACGTGCAGATGTAACAGCAAATACAGATCAAGAAAAAGCACTCAGTAAAAAGTATGGTGTTTTTGGTCCCCCTGTATTGATTTTTTTTGATAAAAATACCGAAGTGCAAAAATCAAAAACTATTGTAGGCCTTATCCCACCAGGTGAATTTTCACTCCACTTAAATAGTCTGTAATATGAAAACCATTCTTCTACTCTTTCTAATCCTTGCTTCATCTTTAGTCGCAAAAGTAGAGTGGTGTGATAGCTTTGAAATTTATGATGATGCAAAAGCTAGTGACAAGTTAGTCATGGTTATGCTCTCAAGAAAAGATTGTCCTGCTTGTCACTACATGTATAGTATTGTTTTTGAAGACAAGCAAGTGAGTAAACTTTTAAAAGATGCTTACCTTGCAATGAAAATAGATGTTGATGAGGACTTTATACCTTTAGGGTTAGAGTATTTTGCCACTCCTACATTTTATTTCCTAGATAAAAATGAAATAATATTAAAAAGGCTCAATGGTGGTGAACACATAAGTGAGTTTATCAAAATACTCAAAGAATTAAACAAATCTAAAGAAGAAGATTAGTTTTATTAAATAAATAATTGTTACTTTTTTTAAGGATATAACTAGATTTTTAGTACCTTAGATGTAGATTTATATGTATTTCTAGATTTTAAACATATGGCCTCAATAGTACTCATGACACAAAATCTCTCGGTTTTCCAGCTGTTTATAACTAGTTAAGTTCTGAAAAAATTAAAGATAAAGAAGCAGAAGCTATACTTATGAAAGGACATACTAGCTTTGAGTCTATTTTAATAGGTATTACAGAGTAATACCTGCACTAAAATTTTAGGGGGAGGAGTTATAGGGACTTTTACCCCTACGACTACAATGAACTTTGTTCATTGTAGTCGTAATATATTACCCTTTATCTTCGTCCTCTACCACCGCCACTAGAGTTTCTATTTCCACCATTACCACGACTACCGCCACCACGAGGTTTATTTCTCGCTCCACGATTTCCACCCATATTGATAGGTTCTGCTTTGATACTTGGATCAGGTTTAAAGTCTTTGAGCCATACTTTTGGTATATCTTTATTTATAAGTTTTTCAATACCTACTAAAAATTCATCTTCATCTACACAGACAAGGCTAATAGCCTCACCCTTGTTTCCAGCACGACCAGTTCGTCCAATTCGGTGAACATAATCCTCACTTACATTTGGAAGCTCATAGTTAACAACATGAGCGAGTTGGTCAATATCTATACCACGAGCAGCGATATCAGTTGCAACTAGAACACGAGTTTTTCCTGCTTTAAAGTCAGCAAGTGCTTTTGTTCTTGCATTTTGGCTCTTGTTTCCATGAATGGCAGCAGAAGTGATACCATCAGTTTCAAGTTGTCCACAAAGACGGTTAGCTCCATGTTTTGTTCTTGTAAAAACTAAAATTTGTTGCCAATCTCCTTCTTTTATAAGGTGTGTTAAGAGTTCGCGTTTACGAGTTTTATCTACATGGTAAATCGCTTGTGTTACTATCTCACTTGAGGCATTTGTTCTTGCTACTTCTATAAGAGTAGGAGACTTTAAAAAGCTAGTAGAGAGTTTCTTGATAGCATCTGAGTATGTTGCTGAGAAGAGTAGCGTTTGGCGTTCTTTTGGAAGCACAGCTATAACTTTTTTGATGTCATTTACAAAACCCATATCAAGCATTCTATCTGCTTCATCAAGGATGAGAAAATCAACACCACTAAGGTCAATTGTTCTTTGACTTATGTGGTCAAGAAGACGTCCTGGAGTAGCAACAACTATGTCTATACCCTTACGAAGTGCTACGATTTGTGGGTTTATCTTAACACCACCAAAAATTACAGTTGTTCTAAATGGTGTGTGCTTAGCATACAAACCAATACTTTCAGCAACTTGAGAAGCTAACTCTCTAGTTGGTGTAAGTACAAGTGCTTTAACTTTTTTGTTACCTTTTTCTGGTTTTGCACGAAGGAGAAGTTCTAACATAGGTAATGTAAAACCTGCTGTTTTTCCTGTTCCTGTTTGTGCACCTGCTAAAATATCTTTACGCTGAAGTATTACCGGTATCGCTTTTTCTTGAATGGGTGTTGGTGCATCATACCCTTGTTCTTGTATCGCTTTGAGGAGGAGCTTATTAAGCCCTAAATCATTAAATGTCATAGTTGTCCTAGTATGTATTAATTGTATATTTAATTCATAATAGCATAATTTAGGCTTTAAATGGATATAATTTTGTAATTAATATTCAGGATACCTTATGTCAGAAAACCAAATCAATATAAAAGCGGGTAATCACCGTGTTTACCCATGTGAAAATGAAAAAAAGACTGCACTCGTTAACAAACTCATAGAAGATAATAAAGAGCTTGATATCGTAGTTGTATGTTCTACTGATGTAAATACTTTAAAAGAAGCGATAGACTCTAAAAATGTAAGAGTTGTTGAAGATAGAGAACTTGTAAAAGATAAAGAGATGAAGTGTGAGTTTCTTATCAGTTTTGATATGCCTGTAAAAGCAATCGTATATATGGCAAGAGTATCTCGTGCTTCTAAAAAAGCTGTAATGATTTTAAATGAGAGTGAGCAGAGACTTCTTCACTCTATAGAAACACTACTTGGTCGTGCTATTAAACAAGAAGTTTTAGAAGACTTTATGTATGCACTTCCTAAACCAAAAGAGTTTGATCCAAAAGCGAAGAAAAAACTGACAAAAAGTCAAATAACTGAAATAGCAAAACAACGCCATGAAGATGCAACAAAATCTGATAAAACTATTGAGATGGAAAAGCAGTGGGCGAAAAAGAAAAAAGAAACAAACAAATATCTTGGTGATGATGAAAATGGAAAAGCAAAGTTTTCAGGAAAAAGTGGAGATAGAAATCATGCTCATGATGGAACGCCAAGAGTTAAATCTGGTGCACCAAAAGCTGGTGGAAAAAGAATCAGTATAAAAGCTAGAAAACCTAAAGAGGATTAATCCTCTACAAGTTTGGCTATTTTAACTGAACTTCCATGACTAAGATACTCTCTAAGGTCTTTAGCATGTGTTAAAAAGAGTTCTCTATCATACTCTTTGTAAGCACTTAAAAGCTTTTCTTTAGTTACATTCTCTTGTAAAAACTCAGGATGAATACTCTCTCCTTTAAACTTCTTAAACATGATATTACTTAATCCTACATCTTTTATCTTAAAGAGTTTAGCTCCTATGAAAAAGTCTAATGGTTTTGCTATGTAGGTCAAGATAAAAGGTACACCAATGATGGCTGCTTCAAGTGTTGCTGTTCCACTACATATAAATGCGAAGTCAGAGTTTAGAAGTGTTTTGTGTGCTTCATTTGAGATGTTTATCTCTTTTAAGTCTCCATAGAGTTCGGCTATCTCTTCTTTTGAAAAATGTTTAGGAATGATTATAGTGGCCTCTGCATTTATCTCCTCTATAAGTTCTAAGTAAATAGGCATAAGTTTTTTTATCTCACCCTTTCTACTACCAGGCATAAACACCACTTTCTTAACTTCTGTGTTTAGAGAAGTTTTAAACTCTTTTATTTGGTCAAGTAGTGGATGTCCAACATACTCAATCGGTGCATCATCAGGGTAGTAAGAGGGTTCAAAAGGCAGGATAGAAGCTAGTTTATCTATAGTTTTTGCAAGTACTGGTATGCGTTTTTTCTTCCAAGCCCATGCTTGGGGTAGTATGTAGTAGATTATTTCTTTATCTGGATACTTATTTTTTATCTTTTTAGCAAGTGGTAGGTTAAACCCTGAAGAGTCTATAAGTAAAACCTTGTCAGCATCTTGTGCTAAGTCCACCATCTCATCTGCAAGTTTAAAAAAGTAGCGAATTTTTTTGAGTGCATCTACTATACCCATTATAGCAAGACTTTGTAGGTCAACTATTGGTTTACCTAAGTTTTTATCAAAGATACCGATAAGTTCGACATCACCTTTAAACTCTTTTATTAAGGAAGTCAGATGAATATTTGCAGAGTGCTCTAGTGCAGATACAAGAAGTTTCATGAACCACCATCTCCGTGAGTCTCATAACTATCATCATATGACTCAGCAATTTCTACATCTATGTAGTCTCTAAAGTAAGTAGTGAGGTCATCTATATCATCATCACTGAGACCAAGAGTAAAGTCTATCATCATCTCTTGTTGTTGTGTATCTGCTTTATGCTCCCTAAAGTGTTTGAGTTTATAGGACATATAACCTTTAGCACGATTGGCTAAGTGTGGATACCGATGGATACCTTCTAGTTTATGACCATGGCAGGCATAACAAGCATTAGAGATATAAAGGTATTTCCCCTTTTCGTATGAAGTCTCTGCAAAAATAGATGTAAATGTTAAAAATAGTAGTAATATGAAACGCAAACTAAGCCTTAATGATTTATAATGACACTATTATATCAAAGGTGGCTTAAGTATGATTATAAGAAATGCAATTGTTTGTGATGTAGATGGTGAGCGAAGTGTAGATGTTCGTATACAAGATGGAGTTATTACGGAGATAGGTCTTTTATTAAAAGATGAAGATATCCTTGATGCTAAAGGTGCATATCTTTTACCCTCTTTAATAGATACAAATGTAAAACTACTAGACTCTAACTTGAATGCTAAAAATATTCAAACCATATCTGATGAGGCAAAAAAAGGTGGTGTCGGGCATATAGTTTTAAATGCAGACTCAAATCCGAGTATAGATAGTGAAGTAGTTTTAGAATTTGCACAACATGGTGTGGCTTCTGCTATAGGTGCTAAGGTTGACTTGATGCTCAACACTCTTAAAAAAGACAATACACTCTCTAACATTGCGATACTTCTAAAAAAAGGTGTAGTCGCACCTTATATGAGTACAATTGCTAAAAATGATATTGCTATAAAAATAGCCCAATATGTTCAGATGTATAAGGTGACACTTTTTTGTAAAGCAGAAGACAACTCTTTGATAAACGCAGGGGTTATGTTAGATGGCGATGTTAGCTCAAAATTAGGTCTTGCAGGGATTCCAAACCTGAGCGAAGTACTTCATGTCTCTCGTATGATAGAGATAGCAAAGCACTGTAAGATAAAAATTTTATTTAAAGCCATTGCGAGTCCGCGTTCAGTTGCACTAATACTAAAGGCTAAAGAAGAGGGTGTAGAAGTGAGTTGTGAAGTTTCTATCCATCACCTTACATCTTGTGATGAGGCTTGTGAGGGTTTTAACACATTAGCAAAACTAGACCCACCTTTGCCAAGTAAAGATGATATGATACTTCTTCAAAATGCTCTTAAACGAGGAGAGATAGATGTTCTTACAACTCTCCATCAAGCAAATTCCCCTGTAAACAAAGAGGTGGCATTTTTTGATGCTGCTTATGGATGTGAGGGTTTAGAAAATGCTCTAGCAAGCTACTATGAAAAGTTGGTAAAAAGTGGTTTTATATCAATGACTGAATTATTACAATATACAGTTTTAAATCCTGCAAAATCAATAGGTCTAATGAGAGGAAAAATAGAAGTTGGTATAAAAGCTGATTTAGTGATTTTTGATATAAATAGCCTAGAAATTAAAGAGGTATTTTAGTAACTTTTTATCTGCTTCAATAAAATAGTAACTTTGTGAGTACTCAAGTTCTAGTTTTTCGATAATTTTTTGTATAGACTCAGAATGAATAAACTCTGTTATTACAGGTTTATGTATATTCTTTTTTTCTAATTGATACTTCATCTGGATTGGTATCGTTTCAAATAGCACAATATTGATTACCCAAATAATTACCTTAGCAATATAATATTAATATATTTTAAATTATTAAATATTATATTTTCTTCAACTAAAGATATTTAGACTATACTTTAACTCTTTTCTTATAAAATGATTTTTTATATTCATTAAAATTGTCATGAAGTATAGCTTCACGAACTTCTCGCATAAGGTTGAGGTAATAATGCAGGTTATGAATAGTTGCAAGTCTGAAGTAAGTAATCTCTCTAGAGCGAAACAAATGACTTAGGTATGATCGAGAGTAAGTTTTACATGTTAAACACTCACACTCAGGATCTATAGGAGCAGCATCTTCTTTGAACTTTGCACCTTTAATATTTATACGACCAAATGATGTAAAAAGAGTTCCATTTCTAGCATTTCTTGTAGGCATAACACAGTCAAACATATCAATGCCACGTTCAATATTTTCAATAAGGTCTTCAGGAGTTCCAACACCCATCAGATAACGTGGTTTGTCCTCGGGCATATACTGTACAGTATGTTCTACTGTGTCGTACATTTCATTATTTAACTCACCAACACTTAATCCACCAATTGCAAAACCATCATAATCCATAGCACATAGCTCAGTTGCACTTTTAGTTCTAAAGGCTCTGTCTGTTCCACCTTGAATAATTGCAAAGATATTTTGTCCAGTGCAGATTCCTTTTTTTTGTTGGTCTCTAAAGTAGTCTATAGACTCTTGTGCCCAAGCAGTAGTTCTTTCAATAGAAGTTCTGATACGTTCTTGAGTTGCTGGTAGTGCTACTAAATCATCTAAAATCATCATAATATCTGAGCCAAGATTTGTTTGAATATCTATAACTTTTTTTGGTGTAAAGAAATGCTTAGACCCATCAATATGAGAACGAAACTCTATACCATCTTTCATAGGTTTAGATATGTTACTGAGTGAAAAGGCCTGAAACCCACCACTATCTGTTAAAAAACTCTTCGGATACTTTGTAAAACCATGGAGTTTCCCCATCTTTTTTATAGTGGTATCTCCTGGACGAAGATATGTGTGGTAAGTATTTGCAAGGATTATTTCAGCACCAAGAATGTTAAGTACATCATCTGCATCGAGTGACTTAACACTTCCAATAGTTCCAACAGGCATAAATACAGGTGTTTTAATAGTTGAATGTTCTGTAATTATAGTTGCTGCACGGGCCTTGCCACTTGTTGCTTCTAGTGTAAATTTCATAGTGTGAATTCCTAAATGAGTATAATGCAGTTATTATAACATTATAACAATTTGTTAAGCTATAGTTATTGATGTCTAATTAGGGTAAATTTAAGACTTGTATAAGATTAATGAATATTATATATATAATATTACCAACAGTTATGCAGTGAGGTTAGCACAATTGAAAGCAATTATTATTTTATTGAGTTTATATTGATCGAATTGTTTGCACATGATTTAAAACAAGTGTGGAAGAAATTATTGATACAAAAATAATAAGAAATATGGCCTTGGAACTGATTGGGATGAAAAAGCTAATAAGGTGAGTGAAGTAACTTATAAAGATAGTGTACTTATTAAGTAGAAATAGATAGCTATTAGAAAGGAATGATCAGATGCAATGGGAAGAATATCTAAGTAAACATAAAGATGGTTTAATTTATATTGTATACCTAGCATAGAGTCATGGACTGGATGGGCACTCTTGTCTCATCTATTTTAGGCAAAAATGCTATTGACAGGTTGGAAATAAGAAGTAGCTAATTCAAGAAATGAAAATAATGGAGATGGTACAAGTACTAAAAAGGTTTAGAGACAGTTAAATTAACAGTTGATGATCAAATAACTCAACAGGAATGTAAAAGGTTGTAAACCCTCCTCAAATATTTTTCTAAGCCCATTTATACTATAATCGCTTAAAATAATTATGTAAGGTGTATTAATGGCAGTAATTAGTATGAGTGATATCAAAAAAGGAGTACGTTTAATCGTAGGAGAAGTTCCTTGTAAGATTGTAGAATTTCAACATGTGAAACCAGGTAAAGGCGCAGCGTTTGTTCGCATGAAAGCGAAAAGTTTTTTAAATGGTAAAATAGTTGAAAAAACTGTTCATGCTGGGGATAAGTTCGAAATTCCTGTGATTGACTACAAAACTATGCAGTATCTTTATGATGATGGCGATATGTACCAGTTCATGGATACTGAAACTTACGATCAACTAGGTCTTGAGTATGCACAATGTGAAGAAGCTTCTAAGTGGTTCAAAGATGGAATCAACGTTGAGATTATTTTCTTTAGAAACAAGGCTATCTCAGTACAAGCTCCAGAATTTATGGAACTTGTAGTAACTGATACTCCTCCAAACTTTAAAGGTGATACTTCAAGTGGAAGTAAAAAACCAGCTACACTAGAGACTGGTGCAGTTGTTCAAGTTCCTTACCATGTACTTATTGATGATTTAGTAAAAGTAAATACTATCGACTGTGAGTTTTTAGGTAAAGTAAAATAACCCAAGTTTAGAAGAGTTATAACTCTTCTAAACTCTCCAGAAAATCCCTTAATTCTTTCAATTTAATAACCTTGCATTAAGTCATTTTGACTATAATTACTTCCAATATATTAACTTTGCAGGACACTATTTTGAGCGCACAACCTTTTACACATTTACATCTTCACACCGAATACTCATTGCTTGATGGTGCAAATAAACTAGTAAATCTTGTTACGCAGGTAAAAGAACTAGGTATGACCTCTGTTGCTATGACAGACCATGGAAATATGTTTGGAGCTATTGACTTTTATAAACAAATGGTCGCAGCAGGTATAAAACCTATAATAGGTATGGAAGGGTATATCCATAATGGTGAAGAATTAAATGACCGTAGCACGAGACAACGTTTTCATATCTGTTTGTATGCAAAAAATAAGGTTGGTTATCAAAACCTTATGTACCTCTCTTCTCAAGCATATATCCATGGTATGTACTACTTTCCTCGTATCAATAAAAAAGTGCTTCGTGAGCATAGTGAAGGGCTTATATGTACCTCTGCTTGTCTTCAAGGCGAAGTAAACTGGCACTTAAATCTTGCAAATGAGAGAAATGTTAAAAATGGTGCCCTAGGTTACGAGGGAGCACTGAATGTTGCACGTGAGTACCAAGATATATTTGGTGATGATTTTTATCTTGAACTTATGCGTCATGGTATTGGTGATCAACTTTTCATAGATGAGCAGATCCTTAAAATATCTCGTGAAACAGGTATAAAAGTAGTGGCAACAAATGATACTCACTATACATACCCAAATGATGCGCAGTATCATGAAGCTTTTATGTGTATTGGGATGAATAAACTCTATGATGATCCAAACAGAATGCGTCACTCAGTTCATGAGTTTTATCTCAAAAGTCCTGAGCAAATGGCACTTATTTTTGCTGATATTCCTGAGGCTATAACACATACTCAAGAGATAGCAGATAAATGTGAAGAGTATGTTCCTATCGTTAAAACACCAACACCTCCAAACTTTAAGTTCACAAAAGAGTATGCAAAAGAAGAGGGTCTAAACATAGACCATGAAGATGATGCACCTTTAGCTGAAAATGCTACTGAAGATGAGAAAAAACTTCATATGCTTGGTGCTGATAAAGACGATGCAGAGTACTTTATCTACAAGTGCCGTGAGGGTTTAGTAAATCGTCTTAAAATTGTACCAGAAGAGAAACACACTGAGTATAAAAAGCGTTTAGAATTTGAGATGGATATCATAAACTCTATGAAGTTTCCGGGTTATATGATGATTGTTTGGGATTTTGTTATCGCTGCAAAACGTATGGGTATAGCTGTGGGACCGGGACGTGGTTCTGCTGCTGGTAGTTTAGTTGCATTTTCACTTAACATAACCGATATTGACCCTATGAAGTATGACTTACTTTTTGAGCGATTTTTGAACCCTGAACGTGTATCAATGCCCGATATCGATATGGACTTTATGCAGGCTCGTCGTGGAGAGGTTATAGACTATGTTGTCCAAAAGTATGGTCGAAATCAAGTAGCACAAATCATCACCTTTGGTTCTCTTCTTGCAAAAGGAGTTATCAGAGATGTTGCTCGTGTTTTAGATATGCCACTCAGCCAAGCTGATAAAATGGCGAAACTTATCCCCGATGAATTAGGAATTACTCTTAATGGTAAAACAAAGGGTGGAGAGTTTAAAGATGGTGCATTTCAAAAAGAGCCAAAAATCTCTGAACTTATCAACGAAGATGCAAATGCTAAACGTGTTTGGGAGTTTGCTAAAAAACTAGAAGGTCTTAAACGAAATGCAGGCATTCATGCAGCTGGTGTTGTTATATCTAATGAAGAACTTTGGAAAAAAACACCCATTTATAAACCATCTGGTGAGAATACATTTGTAACACAGTACTCTCTAAACTATATGGAAGATATTGACTTAATTAAGTTTGATTTCCTTGGACTAAAAACTCTTGATGTTATCCAAAATGCAGTAAAACTCATCAAACGTCGTTATGATTTAGATGTAAATTGGGATGAGATAGATGTGGATGACGCTGGTGTTTATGCTGCTATTCAAACGGGTGAGACTGTGGGAATGTTTCAGATAGAGTCATCTGGTATGCAAGACCTTAATCGTAGACTAAGACCAGATAATTTTGAAGATCTTATTGCCGTTCTTGCACTTTATCGTCCTGGGCCTATGGAATCTGGAATGCTTGATGACTTTATCGAGCGTAAGCATGGTCGTAAAAAAGTGTTTTATCCATTTGAAGAGGTTAGTTTTGACCTGCTTAAAGATACACTTGGCCCAACATATGGAATGATTGTTTATCAAGAACAAGTTATGCAGATAGTTCAGATTATCGGTGGTATGAGTCTTGGTGGAGCGGACATCGTTCGTCGTGCTATGGGTAAGAAAAAGGTAGAAGAGATGGAAAAATACAATCGTCTTTTCTCTGAGGGTGCTCAAAAACTCGGACTTGATTATAAGCTAGCATCTGATCTGTTTAAACTTATAGAAAAGTTTGCAGGATATGGTTTTAATAAGTCGCACTCAGCAGCATATGCTATGGTTACTTTTCAAACGGCATGGTTAAAAACTTACTATCCAAATGAGTTTATGGCAGCACTGCTAACTTCGGATAAGGATAATACAGACAAGGTTGTTCGTTATATCGATGAAGTAAGACGTATGGGTATAGAACTTGGTCCCCCAGATGTATGTGACTCTTACTTAGAGTTCTCAGCAATCACAAAAGATGGAAGAGACATCGTTCTTTTTGGTCTGGGTGGAATTAAGGGAGTTGGTGAGGCAGCCATCGAAGCTATGATAAAAGAGCGTGAGGAAAATGGTGACTATATTGATTGGCAGGATTTTGTAAATAGAATTGAGCCATCAAAGGTAAACAAGCGAGTTATCGAGGCTATGATTAAGGCTGGTGGATTTGATAGATATGGTTACAGCCGTAAAGCACTTCTTGACCAGATAGAACTTATCGTAGATACTGCTAAAAAATCAAGTGAGGCGAAGAAAAATGCAGTGGGAAGTCTTTTTGGAGACGATGAAGAGATTACAAAGGTAGAACTTCACCTGAAAAACTCTGATGAGTATGAACTTAAAGAGATTTTAGAGTTTGAAAAAGACACACTTGGTTTTTATGTATCGGGTCATCCTATGGACTCGTTCCGTGAAGAAATGAATGAGCTAAACTATACACTTTCTTCAGAGGTAGATAACATAAAAGATGGTTCGCAAGCTATCTTTATAGGAAAAGTTGAAGAAGTTGTAACGAAGATAAGTAAAAAAGGAAACCAGTTTGGTATAGTAAACTTGATGGACTTTCATGGAAATATGGAAATCATGCTTTTTTCAGATAAACTCGAAAAACTAGAACAGATGAACCAAGAAGAACCCATAGCATTTAAAGGTCGCATAACCATAACAGATTTTGGAGCTAGAATAAACATCAGTAAAATCATGACACTTCAAGAGGCAAAACGCGAGACAAAAAAAGTTAAAAAAGAGATACAAGAAGCACCACCAGTACCTATAAATCTCTCTGTTAGACTCGATGCTAATCCAACTGTTTTAGACTCACTTTATCAGTTGATAAACCAACACAGAGGAAACCGTCCTCTAAGTATAACGATAGTCTCAAAACTTCACAATGTGGTGATAGACTCAGCCATACATGTTGACTCTAAAATATTAGCAGCCCTTGAGGGTAATGCTGATATTAATGTTTTAGGAGCATAAAATGAAAAAAGAAGATTTTAACGAAGGGCTTTTAGGATTTTTAGATGCCTCGCCAACACCTTTTCATGCGACATCAAATATGTCTATGATGTTATCAAACGCAGGTTTTCTACAACTAAATGAAGTAGATAAATGGGAACTGGAAGCGGGTCAAAAGTACTATGTAACTCGTAACGACTCTTCTGTTATCGCGTTTACTTATCCTAAAGAGCAAAAAAACTATGTGATGGTTGGGGCTCATACTGACTCACCAAACCTAAAACTCAAACCAAATCCCGTTATAAAAGAACATGGTGTTGTAAAGTTTGGAGTAGAGTCTTATGGTGGACTTTTACTTACTCCATGGTTTGATAGAGACCTCTCTTTAGCGGGTCGTGTTTCTTACTTAAACTCTGAGGGTGAGATAAAAGAGACACTTATAAATGTGCAAAAAAGTATAGCAACTATACCTTCTCTTGCAATTCACTTAGATGATAAGGCAAACAAGGATAAAACTGTAAACAAACAGACCGATATATGTCCAGTGCTTACTACAAATGATGACTTTGAGTTTGATGAGTTCTTAAGATGGCAACTGAGTAAAAATGAGATTTTAGATGTCAAAGAAGTGTATGCGAGTGAGCTTTCTTTTTATGATACTGCGAAGGCTGTATTTCTTGGTCTACATGATGACTTTATAGCGAGTGCAAGACTTGATAACTTACTCTCATGTTATGTTGGAATGTTAAGTATCTGTAGTGTTGATGCAAATAAACCAATGCTCTTTATCGCATCTGACCATGAAGAGGTTGGAAGTGAGTCTACATCAGGAGCAGCGGGGAGTTTTTTAGAGTCTACACTTAAACGAATGTTCCCTGACATGGATGAGTATATGAACATGATAAGAACTTCTATGATGATTAGTGCAGATAATGCACATGCCATTCATCCAAACTTCTCTTCTAAACATGATTCAAAACATGCACCGTATATTAACAAGGGTGTTGTTATAAAAATAAATGCTAACCAGAGATATGCTTC
This sequence comes from Sulfurimonas sp., assembly GCA_003978465.1. Taxonomy (GTDB): domain Bacteria; phylum Campylobacterota; class Campylobacteria; order Campylobacterales; family Sulfurimonadaceae; genus Sulfurimonas. The sequence continues at coordinate 43,573 of QNZS01000006.1, forward strand.
AAACTCAGTAACTATCTCAAAGTTTATGGATAGTGCTAAAAGTATTAATGAACCTCTACAAAACTTCGTAACAAGAAGTGATATGGGATGTGGCTCAACCATAGGACCAATCACTGCAACAAGACTAGGAATAGAGACTATAGATGTTGGACTCCCAACCTTAGGAATGCACTCAATCCGTGAGTTAGCAGGAAATGCAGATGCACATTCACTTTATAAAATACTAGTTGCGTTTAAGAACTAATGTCAACAATAACCCCTGAAGAACTTAATGTTTTAATCGAGCAGACTTATAAGGTAGAAGGGGAATTTAATGAACTTAAAGCCTCGTATGAACACCTTCGTGATACGGTTGAAAAAGTTGTTGAGTTCTTACCGAATGCAATTTGGATAGTCAATAGTGACGGAACTATTTTTTTACAAAACTCTCAAGCACGCTCTCTTTGGGAACTTCTAAAACTATTAGAGTATAAAAATGAGGACTACGAACTCAAGTTTAACTCCTGCTCATACCTTATAAAAAGCTCTTCATATAAAGATAAAATCATGCTCTCTGCTACAGATATTACAGAACAAAAACGCAAAGAAAATCTTGCAACTATGGGGCAGATGGCAGCACATCTTTCTCATGAGATACGTAACCCAATTGGGGCTATTTCTTTGATGAGTTCAACCCTTAAAAAAAGAGTTATTCCTGAAAATATACCCATAGTAGAAGAAATACAAAACTCAGTTGCTAGAATAGAGAGAATCATAAAAGCAACTTTGATGTTTAGTAAAGGTGTAGAGGCTACAAAAAAAGAGTTTAAATGGAGTGAATTAAAAGCATCTATAGATATGTCTGTAGGTTATTATGCTTATTCTAAAGAGATAAAGTTTGTATTTCCCGAGCAAGATTTTACTTTAAATGCAGATAAAGATCTACTTGATATGCTTTTTTCAAACTTTATTATTAATGCTATTGATGCGATAGAACTAGATGAAAGTGAAGAGGGGTTAATTGAACTCTCTTATATAAGTGATGAAAAGTATCATATATTTACAGTTTTTGATTCTGGTGTTGCTATAGAAAACAAAGAGAACCTTTTTGAAGCTTTTAAGAGTACTAAACTTAAAGGAAATGGTCTAGGACTTGTGCTCTCACGACAGATTGCTGAAGCTCATGGTGGCTCTGTCAAGTTAGTAGATAGTGTAAAAAAGTGCTTTGAGATCAAAATATTTCAATAATTATTTTAAAACAATATATTATTGTTTATAGGGAAATACACAAATAATATATTTATAAGATGGATAGATCCTTTAGTGTAATGAAAAAAGTGTAGACTAATATTGTGATACAAAGTATAGATATTATTTTAAAAAAGCGAAGTTGAGATATGTTCTCCCTCTTTTGACACCTTTCATTATCTTAATTTCACTACAATGATTTTTTATATATAAGGCTTATAAATGAAACACATTTTATCTTTCATCTCTTCGATGAGAACTATGGCAATTTTGATGTTAATATTTGCATTTTCAGTAGGCTATGCTACTATTGTGGAGAATGATTTTGGTACGATGACCGCAAAAGCAGAAATATATAATGCACAATGGTTTGAGGTTCTGTTAGGATTACTCGCATTGAACTTAGCATTAAATATACATAAACATAAAATGTACACTTTCAAAAAAGCTCCAATATTTCTTTTTCATAGTGGTTTTTTAATTATTTTACTCGGTGCTGCTATTACTAGGTATGCAGGTTATGAAGGTACTATGCACATAAGAGAAGGTGGGGAAGCATCTTCTATGGTTAGTGCTGATACATTTGTGGGAGTAAGTGCACAAAGTATTGGTAAAGTAGTAAAAGAATCTAAAAAAGTATACCTTTCAGAAAGAAGTTCCAACAGCATAGATATTTCATTATCTGTAAATGAAAAAAATGTAAATGTAAGTCTTATAGAATATATTCCTGATGCAGTAGAAACACTTGTTGAAGATAAAGAACATGGAACTCCAATAGCAAAGTTTATGCTTACTCAAAATGGTCAAGGTAAACCTGTAGCTCTTAAACAAGGGCAATTTTTTAATGGTGGTTCTTTTATTATGGACTTTGGTTCAGGTGAGATTTTTTCTAAACCTGTTATATCAATCACTCTTAAAGATGACACTCCTTATATGACACATGATGAAACTCTCTCGTTCTTTAGAATGGCTGACCGAGAGAAGGGTGAATTTAGCGCAAATACTACTAATGTATTAAATCAACGTGTACTTTATACTACTCTAGATGGTGGAAGTTTTGTACTGCGTGAATTTATGACACATGCCGTGAAAAAAGTTGTAAGTAGTTCTTCTTCAATTATGAATAGAAAAATGAAAATGAATTCTGCTGGAATAGATGCTATTCGTTTTAATGTTAGTATTGGTAGCATTTCAAAAGAAGTACTAGTATATGGTAAAAAAGGTACTATTAGTACCCCAACAGATACTCTTATAGATGGTGTGAAAGTTTCTGTCTCTTATGGTGCTAAAGATATAAACATTCCTTTTAAAATTCATTTAAATGACTTTCAACTTGACCGATATCCTGGTTCAATGAGTCCAGCATCATATGCAAGTGAAGTGATTCTTATAGATAAAGAAGAGGGTATAAACATACCATATAGAATTTTTATGAATAATATTTTAGAACATCGTGGTTATAGATTTTTTCAATCTTCTTATGATAGAGATGAAAAAGGTACTGTTCTTTCAGTAAACAATGACCCCGGAACACTTCCTTCATACTTAGGTTATTTACTTTTAACTATTGGACTTTTCTGGACTCTTCTTTCTAAGAAACATAGATTTTCTAAACTAGCAGCAAAAGCAAAAAAAGCAAGTGATGCAAAAATAGTTCCAGTACTTTTGGCTCTTGGGCTTATCTTTAGTATTGTGCCATCTGATGTAAATGCAGAAGACTTAGACCCTGCTATAAAAACTCTACTCGCATTTGATAAAAAACACTCAGAGAAATTTGGTCAGTTAATAGTTCAAGATACTCAAGGTCGAATGAAACCTATGAATACACTTGCAACTGAAATTTTAGCAAAGATATATAGAGGTTCATCATTAAAAGTGGATTCATATACTCTAACACCAGATCAAGTTATACTTGGTATGATGATTAGACCAGATATTTATCGTAAAGTAAAACTTATTCGTACTAAAGATCCTAAGATAAATGATGCTATCGGTGCACCTCGTGATGCTAAGTATGTCTCTTTTTCTCAGTTCTTTCATGATGCTGAGTCTATGAGAGGGTATAAACTAGCTGAGATTATTGATGAAGCTGCAAGAAAAGAACCAAAATATAGAAATAAGCTTGATAAAGCTGCTCTTAAAATAGATGAAAAAGTAAATGTAGCCTATATGGTTTTTACAGGTTCACTACTCAAAATATGGCCACTTAAAAGTGATGAAACAAACAAGTGGTATGCAACTATAGAAGCACTAGAAACATTTGATAAGGCTTATGGTCTTAAAGTTCGTAATACAGCAGTGTCATACTTTACATCAGTTGACAGAGCTCTAAAAAGTGGTGACTGGAGAGATAGTGATAAAGCATTAAGTGCTGTTGCACAGTACCAAAAAGAGAATGGTTTTCGTGTGTACCCAAGTGAGAACAGTATCAAAGCAGAAATATTCGCAAACAAAGCAAATATTTTTGAGCGTATCTATCCACTCTATCTTTTAATGGGTTTTATTCTTTTAGTACTTAGTTTTACAAAAATTATTCAACCGAAATTAAAAATGGATCTTGTTACTAAAGGATCACTTTACCTTCTTATCCTTTTCTTTATTGCACACACTTTTGGTTTGGCACTAAGATGGTATATCTCTGGTCATGCACCATGGTCAAATGGTTATGAATCTATGGTATATATTTCATGGGCAACAGTACTTGCAGGGTTTATCTTCTCTAAGCGCTCATCAATGACACTTGCTTCAACTGCGATACTATCAGGTCTTATCCTTTTTGTAGCACACTTAAACTGGATGAATCCACAGGTAACAAACCTAGTACCAGTTCTAAACTCTTACTGGTTAAGCATACATGTAAGTATGATTACAGCCTCGTATGGTTTCTTAGGTCTAGGAGCACTCTTAGGTTTTGTAACACTTTTACTTTTTGTAATTAAAACACAGAAGAATGAAAGACAAATTATACTCTCTATAAAAGAGTTAAACTCTATAAATGAGATGAGCTTAATGGTTGGTTTAGTTCTTTTAACTGTTGGAAACTTTCTTGGTGGCGTCTGGGCAAATGAATCTTGGGGACGTTACTGGGGTTGGGATCCAAAAGAGACATGGGCACTTGTTACTATTTTAGTATATGCCGTAGTAATTCACTTAAGATTTTTAAAGTCACTTTATAGTGAGTTTAATTTTAGTGTTATCTCATTACTCTCATTTACATCAGTAATTATGACTTACTTTGGTGTGAACTATTACCTCGCAGGTATGCACTCATATGCCAAAGGTGATCCTGTTCCTATACCAGACTTTGTTCCTGTGACATACTCAATCTTAGCCGTAGTAATACTCCTCGCATTTAGAAACAGAAAGATAGTTTAGGTAGTAGTAGTGGAGTTTAAAGGTTTTTCTAAAAAGGCACTACCATTTTTAAAAAAAATTAAAAACAATAATAATAAAGAGTGGTTCGCTGCTCATAAAACAGAATATGAAGAGTACATTTTAAATCCATCTCGTGCATTTGTAGAAGAGATGGGTGAACACCTCCAAGCATTAGAACCTACAATAAATGCAATTCCAAGAATAAACAAATCACTTTACAGAATTTATAGAGACTCAAGAAGAATGGGTGCAAATAAAATGCCTATAAAAGAAAGAATCGGTATAATATTTTGGCAGGGTAATAACAAACGTATGCAGAGTTCTTGTTTTTATATGCATTTTTCATATGAAGAGTTAATGATTGCTGTTGGTGTTAGGTGGTTTGAAAAACCAATGCTTGATGCATTTCGTGAATATATTAAAGATGATAAAAAACGAAAAGAACTACAGACTATTCTTACAAATATAAAAGAGAAAAACAAGGGTTATACACATCTAGAAAAGGGCTATAAGCGCTATCCTAGAGGTTTTAATGTTGATATGCCAAATGCAGATCTTTCTCTTTACAAGGGAATGGCAACATTTAAAACATTAGACCCTCATATTATAGAAGATGGCAATAAACTTATAGAAAAACTCTATGAAATCTATGAAGATATGCTACCATTACAAAAGTTTATGTACGAGGTGAGTTTGAGAGTGAAAGAGGACTAGATGAAAATAAAAACTAAAGAAGCAATAATACTACTAAACATGGGTGGACCTAATAATCTTAACGAAGTTGAGATGTTTTTAACAAACATGTTTAATGATAAAAATATTTTAACTATGAATAGTGATTTAGTACGTAAGTTTGTTGGAGGTCTGATAACCTTCTCAAGAACTGAGTCTTCACAAGAGATATACAGACAACTTGGCGGAAAATCTCCCATAGTTGGGCATACTAAAAACTTAGTAAAGAAACTCCAAGAAAGACTCGGGAGTGATGTTATAGTTGATTTTGTTATGCGTTACACTCCTCCTTTTGCACCAGAAGTAATAGAACGTCTCCAAAAAGAGAATGTAGAAAAGATTTATCTAATTCCTCTATATCCTCAGTACTCAACAACAACATCAAAGTCTTCTTTAGAGGATTTTGAAGAGGCTTATCATAAGGTAAATGGTGATGCACTTTTAGTTGAGATAAAACATTTTTTTGAAAATGAAAGTTATAATAAAAGTGTTTTAGAGAGTATAAAAGAGAGTGTTAACGGTGATGACTACCGAGACTTTGATGTAATCTTTTCTGCTCACGGTTTACCAAAGAAGATAGTAAAGGCTGGAGATGTATATGAAAAACATATCAAAAAGCATATAACAATTTTAAATGAAATGCTCAAAAAAGAGGGAATGGATTTTCATGAGACACATCTTGCATACCAGTCAAAAGTTGGTCCACTAGAGTGGCTGGCACCATCGCTTGAAGAGAAATTACAAGTAGTACGTAACCGCGGGATAATAGTTGTGCCTATAGCATTTACTATAGATAACTCTGAGACTGACTTTGAACTAGAAATAGAGTATAGGGAGATAGCCGAAAAACTCGGATTTAGAGAGTATAGAGTATGTAGATGTCCTAATGACAGTGAACTCTTTGTAGATGCTTTATGTGAAATATATGAGAAGATGAAATAATGCAAAATATAGTAATATTTGATATGGACGGAACATTAATAGACTCTAAAAAAGACATAACAA
>QNZS01000042.1 GCA_003978465.1 Sulfurimonas sp.
ATACAAAGTATACGTAAGGGAATTAAACGTATAGAAGAGTTTGTAAAGACTCTATAAAGTTAGAACTTTAAGTTCTTGACTTTATAGAAAAGACTATCTTTATGAATTGTCTTTTAAGTCTTGAAGTGCTTTAATAACATCCGCTAAATTATCCATTGGAATATGTACTTTCCACTCTGGACTCTCAGTATTACCACTTAAAGATATACCAACACTTGCTACAGGAGCACTGTCTTCACCGTAAGGTCTTTCTACTTTTGTTACTGAAATAACACCTTTTTTTGTTGAACTTAATGGAATTGAAGTCATATTTAAATATCCTTTGTTTTATTTAATAAGTCTAGCTAATTTACCCTGAATTTTAAGCCATGCTCTATGATCCATAAAAGGAAATCCTGCAAAAACTTTACCACTCTCTTTTATAGTCTTAGTCACACCCGTACGTGCTGCAAAAGTATTAAAAGGTGCTATCTCTAAGTGTCCGGCTACACCTGACTGTGCACCAAAAATGCTACTACGGCCAAGTTTTGAAGAACCAGCAAGTCCAGTTTGACCTGCTATAACACTATATTCACCAATTTCACAGTTGTGTGCAACATGCACAAGGTTATCTAAACGAGCCCCTTGTTTTATGAATGTAGTAGTAAATACTGCTCTATCTATTGAAGTGTTTGAGCCAATTTCAACATCATCTTCTATAACAACATTTCCAATATGATATATTTTTTTATGCTTACCCATTTTATCAGATGCAAAACCAAATCCATCACTGCCCACAATTGTACCAGCATGAATAACACACGAGTTACCTACCTTGCAGTCTCTATAAATCACTACATTTGGGTAAAGAGTAGTATTATCACCAATTGTAGCATTTGAGCCTATGTACACACCTGGCATAATATTACAGTTTTTACCAACTATCGCACCATTTGCAAGTTCAGCCTTAGAAGATATACTACTACCCTCACCTACTATAGCCTTGGGTGATGAAGTGTCTTCTAAAGGTGGAGCGAACCTAGCACTAAGTATAGCCATCTGCCAATATGGTGCATCAACAACTAAAGCTACACAAGATGAAGGAATTTTGTCTAAAGTTGAGGAATTACAGATGATAGCAGCTGCATTTGACGAGGGAACTTCTTTTATATATTTAACATTTGCAACAAAAGAGATTTCAGTTGCACTTGCTTCATTAAGTGTATTCATTGAAGTGATTTCTTTATCATCTCCATTGAAATCTGCACCTATAAGTTGTGCAATTTCACTAAGTTTCATAGTTGTTTATCTCTCTAGTGCTATAGCACCGCTTCTTACTATCTCTTTAGGGTTATAACGTTTAATCGCCTTGAGAAAATTATCAATGCGTTTTGGTTCATCTGTAACCATTGCAATGATAGTGTTCTCACCTGTGTTTATTATCTTACCATTGTAAGCTTCACAGAGGATATTTATATCACTAAGGTTTTCAGTGATAGGTACTTTAATCATAGCCATCTCTTTTTCAACCATATCTTCATGCTCATACACACGTAAAACTGGAATAAGCTTATGGAGCTGTTTGGTGATCTGCTCGATAACACGAACACTTCCTGCTGTTACAATAGTTAAGCGTGAATACCTACTATCAGGGATAGGAGCAACTGTTAAAGATGTGATGTTATACCCACGACCTGAAAATAAGTCAGTGATACGAGATAAAACACTCGCTTCATTGATAACAATTACTGAAACTACTCTTCTTTGATTCTCTTCAGTCATTACTTATCTCCTTTTTTCTCTAGTAACATCATGTTAAATAAGCTTCCACCTGATGGAACCATAGGCATAACATTTTCCATTCTATGTACGATTACTTCTATAAAAGCAACTATGTTTTTTTCAACGGCATCTTTAAGAGCAGCATCAAATTCCTCTTTAGTCTTAACTCTGTACCCTATTCCACCAAAAGCTTCAGCAAGTTTTACAAAGTCTGGTTGTACAGAAAGATCAGTTTCCGCATGGCGCTTATCATAAAAAAGTGTCTGCCACTGACGAACCATTCCAAGGAAGTTATTATTTAAAATAATGTTAATAACCGGTATTTTTTTTTCAACTGCAGTCATAAGCTCTTGAACATTCATAAGAATTGAGCCATCTCCTGTAAAGTTAATAGAAGTTTTCTCAGGACTTGCGGCTTTAACACCAATAGCTGCTGGAAAACCAAAACCCATAGTTCCAAGTCCTGAAGAACTTACAAACTGACGAGGACGTGTAAATGGATAAAACTGTCCAGCCCACATCTGGTGCTGTCCAACATCCGTAGAGATATTTGCATCATCACCAAGAAGTTCACCAACACGCTTTATTACCCACTGGGGTTTAAGACGCTCAGAGTCTTCATGAAAAGTTAAAGGGTGCAATTCATCAAAGTTAATGATAGTCTCTCTCCACGATTCATAGTTCTCACTATCAATTTTCCCAACTTGTTCAAGCATATCAGAGACAACATTTTTAACATCACCGACTATTGGATAGTCTGCATTTACAAGCTTTGAGATAGATGCTGGGTCAATATCTACATGAATAACATCTGCATTTTTTGCAAATTCTGAAAGTTTACCTGTAACACGGTCATCAAAACGCACACCAAGACCAATAACTAAATCTGTCTCACTCATTGCCATATTTGATGCATAACTTCCGTGCATACCAAGCATACCTATAAGAAGTTTATCATCATAACTAAGAACTCCACGAGCCATAAAAGTTTCAACTGCAGGAATTCCTGTTTTTTGTATAAGCTCTCTTACTTCATAGGCTGCGTTTGCATTGATGATACCACCACCAAGATAAAAAAGTGGACGCTTAGCCTTAGCTATCGCCTCTATCGCTTTTTTAATTTGACGAGGGTTACCTTTCGTATGAGGCTTATAAGTCTCTAAATCAAGTTCAATATCATAATCAAACTCTGCAATCTGCGCTGTTATATCCTTAGGAATATCAACATGGACAGGACCTGGACGACCCGTACGAGCTATATAAAATGCTTCTTTTAAGATACGAGGTAAATCTTTTACATCGGTTACAAGGTAGTTGTGTTTTGTGCATGAACGCGAAATACCTACAGCATCTATCTCTTGAAATGCATCTGTACCTATAAGACTCATAGGAACTTGTCCAGAGATAACAACTAAAGGAATAGAATCCATATATGCATCAGCTAAGCCAGTTACTGCATTTGTAAACCCAGGACCAGATGTAATCATAGCCACACCAACTTTTCCACTTGCTTTTGAGTAACCCTCAGCAGCATGGACTGAAGCTTGCTCGTGACGATTTAAAATATGTTTAAATTTATCTTGTTTGTAAATTTCATCATAAACATTCATAATTGCCCCACCGGGGTAACCAAAAACTGTATCTACACCTTCAGCAATAAAAGCTTCAATGACCATTTGTGCACCACTAATTTGCATGAAAAGTCTCCTCTAAAAATTATAATTTTGTATATTACATGATTATACTAAAAAATAGCTATATTCAAGGTTAAAAGAGGAGGTATTCTATAGACTCACTAGTCTAGGATAGATGTCACAATCATTGATGGTCGCCACATAAATCCAGAACCATGAGTAAGGTGTTCACATTTTAATTACCTAGAAGGATATTTACTTTGAACAAGTATAAAGTGACTTTCTGTCTGTTCTTTAAGAGCAAAATATAACATATAGTTTTTTTACCCTTTTCAAGTGTTAATTGTAAAGCACCTTATCTGGCACTATCGTCAAGTTGAATTATATAACACCAAGCAGATTCAGCTGCTACATATGCCTTAAGTTTCCTTTTTACAATCATTGTTAGAAGTAAAAATACAGATATCTTTCTATCATAACTACAAGTTACCGCCAAGTCTGCATTTGAACTAAAGGCTATGTCGCTGGTAATATCTATATTAACTGGAAAAGTAAATACAAGCTTACCACTTTTAATATCTCTGGAAAAAGTTTTTCCATCATTCCCACATGAAAATATATAACAATTCAAAGGGTCTAATTAAGACACGAGGCTTCACCATAATGTCTATCTACATTAGCAATACATTCTTTTGTTTTAGTGTTATAAAGACAAGGTTATTTACAATCAGTAGTTAATCTTCCAAAATAAGGCCCATCCTTACTAAAAGAAACTATATTTGTTTTATAGTATTCATGTTTTACATTTACTTTAAATCCATCAATAAGACTTAACTCATGTGCTTTATTAATGCCTTTTCTTATAACAAAGTTTATAATGCTACAACTCCCTTAAATAACCCTCATCTTTTAGTACTTTTTCTATAGTTTTTTGATGCTCTTTACCCTTGGTTTCCATATGTACAGTAACACTCGCATCACCATAATCAAGAGATACGGATGTTCTGTCATAAGCTATATGCACAATATTAGCATTAAGATTTTCTAAAATCTCTGTAAAACGCATAAGAGAACCAGGTTTATCAATAAGTGTAACTGTTAGTTTCATTTTTCTATGTGATTTAAGCAGTCCCTTCTCTATAATTACAGAGAGTAGAGTAACATCCATATTTCCACCACTAAGAACTACAGCAATTTTTTTGTTCTTTATGTCTGGAAGTTTATTGTGAAGGAGTGCAGCTACACCAACAGCTCCTGCACCTTCAACAACAATTTTTTGCTTTTCAAGTAAAAATAAAATTGCACTCGCAATCTCTTCATCATCTACACTAATAATCTTATCTACATTTTTTAGTGCATAAGAGAGGGTAACATTAGATGTATCACGAACAGCAATTCCATCAGCAATAGTTCTAACATGAATACTATCTACTGCTGTTTTTTTATCATATGACTCTTTAAACGCAGGAGCACCACAAGCACTCACCCCGATGACTTCTATCTTCGGGTTAATTGCTTTAATAGCTTCACTCATACCAGCTATAAGTCCACCACCACCAACAGGAATAATAATAGCGTCTAGAGACTCACATTTTTCTAAAATCTCTAGAGCAACTGTACCTTGACCTGCTATAACTTCTGTATCTTCAAAAGGATGTATAAATGTGAGAGCATATTTATCTGCATACTCTCTTGCATATGCATAAGCTTCATCATAATTAGCACCATGTAAAATCACTTCTGCACCATAATACTTTACACCATTTACCTTAGTAAGAGGTGTTGATTCAGGCATAATAATAATAGCATTTGTATCAAACTTTGAAGCAGAAAGTGCTACACCTTGTGCATGGTTTCCAGCACTTGCAGCAATAATACCAGATGCATGTTGCTGCGGAGTTAAAGAAGCTATTTTGTTATATGCACCCCTTATTTTAAAAGCACCTGTTACCTGTAAGTTTTCTTTTTTTAAATACACCTCACACTCACACAGTTCACTGAGGTAAGGTGCTAAAGCTAAAGGTGTGTTTACAACTACATCTTTTATTCGCTCCCTTGCTTCATATATCTTATCTAAATTTAACAATGATTACTCTCTTATAAATTTCTATGTTCTACCATAGAACAGTGATTTTGCACTACTTTCATACCAGCTTTTAAAGTCATATCTGCCGCTTCGTTATTTACTATATCTTTTTGTGCCCAAAATACTTTTATATCACCACGAATGATAGATTCTTTGGCTACAGCAACAAGTGCCTTTGGTTTTCTAAATATATTTACCATATCAACATTAAATGGAATTTCTTCAAGACTTCTATAAACTTTTTCACCTAAAATCTCATCCTCTTTTGGATAAATAGGAACGATTTTATATCCTACTTCTTGTAAGTACTTAGCAACTCGGTGACTCGCTTTACTCTCATCCGGAGAAAGACCAAAAATAGCAATGGTTTTAATGCTCTCAAAAATTTCTTTTATTTCTTGTTTATTTGAATTAATAGTTGGAAACTCGCACTCCATCCTATATCCTTTTAAAATTATATTTATCTAATTATATCAAAAAAATCATGAACCACAATGGATATCAGGAAAGTTTTCTACCATCTGTGTATAGCTAGTGTATGTTTTTAATGCTCTTATTACTTGGGGCAGTAGTTCTACATATAATTCCTATAAATCAAATTCATTTTCTTCAAGTTCAAATACTAACTGTTTATAGTGAGGATTAAACATTGCATCTACATCCTTTTTCTTTCCTCTTGCATCTATTTTGTATCAACCATATTTTTTTAAATATACTGTGCATAAACCATATAAAGAGTAACCATCCTAATGGTACTCGCTACTGGAGAGTCTTTGATAAGAAAATGCAGTAGGTATATTATTAGCATGTAAAAAAGCTGCTATAAAGTATAGACTTAGAATAACACTACCCTATTTTATGTTTTAAAACATCACTAGCCTTGTATGTAGTGGTACGATCTTTATAAGTCTTCACTATGGTGTATTTCATCTCTGATTAATATAAAACAGTTTCTTAATATCTTCTCGTTATCAGAGCATCCTTGACTCAAAGTCTGTACTGGTTTTTCCACCGCAGAATTCAAAAATCAAGATATTCAATATTCTCTAAATACTTTGTCATATCTTCACTCATATTTTTTCTCCTGTCCTAGACGATACAATGCAAAATCATACTTCAAAGGGTCATTTTTATCAAAACTTTTTAGCTTTTTTGTGAGCTCAATTGCAGCTTCTAAATCATAAGTCTTGCGTTTAAGTAAGCTTAGTTTATGCCCAACTTTAAATGTATGTGTATCAAGAGGCATAATTAAATCAGCCCTATCAACACCAGTCCATAAACCCATATCAATGTTGTCATCTCTCACCATCCATCTCAAATACATCATCCAACGCTTTAATGCACCAGCACCTTTTGTTTTTTTTGTCACCTTACCTACAAGAAAATTATACCCCTGTGTTTTATGAGTATTTAAAGAAAGTATCTTTGATATACAGGCATTTATCCCATCTACTAAATTTTTATCAACATTATAAGCCTCTTTAAAGACCGACTCTAAACTTGTCTCTGCGTTTAAACGTTTGAGAGCTATAAAAAGTGCTATAATATCCTCAGCTTTTTGAAAACGATAATAATGATTTTGAAGTCTCTCTTGGATTCTTACATCATCAGTTTTGAGTAGTTCAAAATCAAGTGAATTTAAAAACTTTACTATCTGTTTTACATTTCCATAGGAGAACAGTGCACAAATAAGAGCAATAGTGGGGTCATTATATCTATGTGCCACCATAATGGGGTCTAAGTTGTTTTCATTTATTTCAGCTAGAGAGTTACGCTTAAGCACCTCTTCATCTAGTCTTTTTTTTATATTCATCTAGACTAAAAGTTGGTAAAGTTTTTTTCGTTCACTTGAACCTGCAATATTGAGCTGTTTTCTATACTTTGCGATAGTCCGTCTAACCATCTTAACTTTAAACCTCTCTTCAATTAAAGCAAGTAGTTTCATGTCACTCAGTGGTTTTAACCTAGTCTCTTCTTTTACTAAACCAATCAGAAATTCTTTTATAGCAGCATTACTTACATCTTCATCTATAGCCGTAGTAAAGAACTCTTTCATAGCTAAGGTTCCTCTATCACAAGCGATATACTTGTTAGCAATCGCCCTCGAAATAGTTGAAGGATTATGTCCAAATTCATCTGCAAGTGTTTTAAGTGTAAGTGGCATTATTTGTCCACCTGTAAAAAACTCATATTGGTATTCAACTATCATCAGTCCAACTTTATATAATGTTGCTTTTCGCATATCAAGAGCATCTACAAGAGACTTTGCTTCTTTAATCTTTTGGCTTATAAACTCATGCTTAATACCATAGTTTGTATCTATCTTTATGGTTGGATAGTAGGCATCATTTAGTTTTACTTCTATATTTTTATCATCATTAAAAAATATCATCAAGTCTGGGATTATTTGAGCAGACTCTTCTTGATACTCAATGTTAGGTGGATTTTTAAAAGTAGAGAGCACATGCATAACTTCAGAAAAATTTTTATGTTTTGCATAAGAATGAATCTCTTGCATATTATTAACCACTGTAATTGCAAGAGAGTATGCACTATCACTTATCTCTGCACTATCAAGCTGAAAGACAAAACACTCTGCTAAATCCTTAGCCCCTATTCCAAGTGGTTCAATATGAGCAAAACGCAGTCTCGTTTTTTCAAACATCTCTAAAGAGATATGATACTTTTGACAAAAACTCTCGCTATCGCCCTCATAAAATCCTAATTCATCCAAATTTTCTATCACATACTGTGCTATATCTTGAGAGACAGGAGTTGGAAAAAGTGGTGCCTCCAGTTGTTCATCTAAAACTTCGTAGAGTGTACGATGTTGTATTGTAAGTGCTTCAATCTGTTCTGTTCTTGAGTTACTTACAGCACGTGAGATAATCTTACGAGGAATTTTTTCTTCAAAGTTTTCTTCATAACCTGATTCAACTTCTACTAAAGGATTTGCTTCTATAAAAGGAGCCATTGCCTCGCCTAAATCAGATAAAGAGGAGTGTAAAATGGGGAGCCAATTACGTAGTGTGTTTGAGAGTTTGTGTTTATTCTCTACTAACTGTGTTTGTCTTAATGCTCCCATTATTTATTTCATCCCTTAAAGCTTAAAGTTTTCACCAAGATAATACTTACGCACATCTTCGTTCTTTCCTATCTCGTCACTCGTACCATGTGCTAAAAGCTCACCCGATTTAATAACATAAACTCTGTCACAAACATCTAAAGTTTCACGAACATTATGGTCTGTTATAAGAACACCAATATCATAAGATACTAGCTGCTTTATTACCTTTTGAATATCCATAACAGCAATAGGGTCAACTCCGGCAAAGGGTTCATCTAGTAAAAGAAACTTTGGTTCGCTTACAAGTGCACGTGCAATCTCAACACGACGACGCTCTCCACCAGAGAGTGAGATACCCTTACGGTAACGAATAGGCTCAATGTTAAACATCTCTAGGAGTTCTAAGATGCGTTTTTTCTGTGCCTCTTTACCTTTTATACCAACTTCTGCTGCTATCATTAAGTTATCTTCTACACTTAAATCTTTAAAGATAGATGCCTCTTGTGGTAAATAACCTATTCCCTTAATCGCTCTCTGGTGTAAAGGCATATCTGATAAGTTCTCCCCATCAAAAAAAACCTCACCCCCACTCGCTTCGACAAGTCCACATATCATATAAAAAGTGGTAGTTTTCCCAGCACCATTGGGTCCTAAAAGTCCTACAACTTCTCCACTAGAGACTTCAAGGCTTATACCCTTTACTATTTCTAAACTTTGTATCTTTTTTCTTAAGTCTACTGCTTTAAGAGTGTGCATACTCCACCTCATATTCTCTCTCTGTATCAGAAATTTTTTGTATTTTTATGACTGTTGTAGGTATCCCCGCACTATTTAGTAGTGCGACAAGTGCATCATCACCCCATTCTACAAAATGCAGACCTTCCTTATCTAACTCTTCAAGCATACCAAGAGAGATAAAATGCTCGAGTCCATGGTTATACAAATCATAGTGAAAGATACTTGAACCATAGCACTGTTGCAAAGAAAAAGTTGGTGATGTAACTACATCAGCTATACCCAATGCTTTTACAACAGCCCGAACTAGTGTAGTTTTGCCAGCAGCTAAGTCACCTTGAAGTATCACTACACCCGTCTTCACATTTTTAAGTAGTTCTCTTGTCAGAGAAAATAGCCTATCTTCGCTAAGTTTATATGTCTTCATAATTTATTACTCACTTCTATTATTTGCTTAATTTTTTTATTTCCTCTTTTGTTTCTAAGAGCTTCTCTCGCCATTTCCATACCATCTTGCATATCACGAGCAAGACCATCTACTAGTAGTGCAGCTGCTGTGTTTATAAGTACTATATCTCTTTGTGCATCAGTAGAAGTTCCATCAAAAATATGACGAAGGATATTTGCATTTTCTTTGGCTTCTCCACCCATAATTGCTTTAAGTGGCATTTTCCGTATCTTACAAGTTTCAGGGTCTATCTCAAACTCATGGACTATGCCATTATAAAGACGCGAGGCATACGTAATATCACTAATGCTTATCTCATCCATTCCTTCCTTAGAACTCACTACCATAGCTGAAGTAGCACCATTTATTTTTAAGGCTTCAAGCATCTTAGGAACGAATGCTTTATCAAAAACTCCAAGCATTGACTTTTGAACTCCTGCCGGATTTGTAAGTGGCCCTAAAATGTTAAAAATTGTCTTATCGGGGATAGATTTACGAATAGGCATTATAAACTTCATTGCAGGATGGTGATTTTGTGCGAACATAAAGGTAAAACCTGTTTCTTCAAGTAGTCTAGCACTATTTTCTATGCTCAAATCAAGTCGTATACCAAGTGCTTCAAACATATCTGCACTACCACTTTTTGAAGTGACAGAACGACTTCCATGTTTTGCAACAGTCGCCCCACATGCAGCCACTAACAGTGCAACAGTAGAAGATATATTAAATGAACCTATCTTATCTCCACCTGTTCCCACTATATCTAATGCTGTAGCTCTTATTACTTCTTGTATAGGCAAAGGGATAGCAAAACTTCTCATCACATCTGCAGCTGCAGCAATAGTATTCACTGAGGTGTTTTTATCAAGAGTTAGTCCAATAAGAAACTCTCGCATCTGAGTGTCATCCATTTCATGGTTAAAAAGTGAGGTGAATTCTATCTTTGCTCTCTCATAAGTCATCCTAACTCCTTTATGTATTCATGCTGTAATGATTTCGGTGTTGACTTTGTTGTGGGAAGAGCTAGTACTTCATACTTTTTAGAACTCTCTAGGTAATTAATCGTGATGATATTACCTATCTCGACATTTTTACTTGGTTTTACAAGCACACCATTGATCTCTACAACTTTGTTCGTCAGCATATCTTGTGCTACAGAACGACGCTTTGTAATATTCACTGAATTTAAAAACTTATCTATTCTCATTGTTTGACTTTTCAAATTAATTTTTATTTATTGTAGTGTGATTAAACTGAAAGAAATGTAAGACGGTGTAAAAGTTGGAACATATTTTGCACTATTTTATTGAAGTATAGTTTTTAGGGATCTTTTAAGTGATAAAACTACTACTATTTAAGAATATAAACTTGGGTTCTCTTTAATTTGAAGTAGTTTATTTTGCATCAGTTATGGAAACAGAGTCTGTTACGAATAGATAACCTTGAATGTAACTAGACTCATTTTGAAGTAAAAATTCGAGCTGTGCCTGTTCCTTTCATCAGAAAGTTACTTTACATACTCCACTTATTTTTTGTCGAAGTATCAAAACTTGAAGTGTTATGGTCTATTATGCTGATAAAACTCTGCAAAGCCTACTTTTGTTAAAGGTTTAGAAAAAAGGAAACCTTGATACAAGTCACAACCAAGTTCTATTAAGTATTCTCTTTGATACTCGTCTTCAACACCTTCAGCAACAGTAATAAGATTAAAGTTTTTAGCTATATCTATGATAGTTTTAACTAATGAGGCTTCTTTAGCACCTGAAATTTTAGCTACAAAAGATTGGTCAACTTTTAGCTCACAAATAGGAATTTCTCTAAGATAACTAAGAGATGAGTAACCAGTACCAAAATCATCCATAGAGAATGTAATGTTATACTTGCCTAAGGTGTTTATGACATCAATAAGGTTAGCTAAATTGTTTGCAGTGCTTGTTTCTGTTATCTCAAAAACAATACCAATTTTACAGTCATTATCAATATATTTTTCTAATAATTCAGTAATCATTTGAATAAAATCCTGATGCAGTAACTGTCGCATACTAATGTTTATAGATACTTGTTGAAGTCTTATAGATTTTTTTGACCACTCTTGTATAGTTTTAAATGACTCTTCTAAAACATATTTTCCAAGGTTTATTATACAACCAGTATTTTCAGCGATTGGAATAAAAGTAGTTGGACTTATACTTCCTAATTCTTTATTATCCCATCTTACTAAAATTTCACATCCTAGAACTTTTTTATTTTTATCTACCTGTGGTTGATAGTTAAGTGTGATTTCATTTCTCTCAATCGCGAAGTGAAGCATTCTTTCAATATCTGACTTCTTCTCAACCACCTCACAAAGTTCTTCACTAAAAAGTATAATTCCATTTCTACCACTATGTTTTGCTTCATACATAGCCATATCTGCTTCTTTTAAAAATGAACCTGCTTTAAGTTCCGACTTGTTCATAATACTTATTCCAATACTTGCACTAATGTAGAGGTAATTATCATCAATAATATAGGTAGCTTTGATTCTATTAAGTAGTTCTTTTGAAAAACTGTTTGCTGCCTTTAAACACTTATCTTGAGTCTCATAAGAAGAACTTAAAATACAAAATTCATCCCCTCCTAAGCGTGCTGCTGTATTGTTGTTTATATCTGCTAGTTTTTTCATCCTTTTAGAGACCTCTACAAGTAACTCATCTCCAATATCATGTCCTAATGTATCATTAATAGTTTTAAAGTAATCAAGATCAATTAGAAGTAAATAGTTATATTTATTCTGATTCTGATTCTGATTAACAGAATTCTCCAGTAGCTCTAAAAAATAACGACGATTACCTAAACCTGTTAAATGATCATGATAGGATTGGTATCTACTTTCGATAAGATAAGCATACATATTTTTTGCAGAATATAAAAGTATCCCAGTCAGAATAACTGTAAAACAAGCAATTAGGTAACTATAAATTTCTCCTACTGCTAAAAGATATATTGTAATTGGTAGCATTAAAGTGATTACGGTAAGTATGACAAGTTTTTTTTGTGAGGCAAGAATACTTGAAGCTAATATTGTACTTCCAAGCTGTGATGCAATCGCAATATAGTGAAGATGATGATTATCTTTTAAAACATAAACAAAAAATATAATGCTCCACAGAGAGAAGTAAGCGAACATAAAAAATCGAACACGCTCAAGCCAAAAACCTTGTTCTTTTATACTTAGGGATGGAGAAAAGTCTTTATAGAGTTTATAGCCATAAAGTGAGGTCATTATCATAAAAAGAAACCATACACTCTCTACTAAAACAGACCCATGTAGCCAACCTATCATAATATAACTAGAAGCAGTTCCTAAAAAAATTATAATGACTAATCGAATTTGCCTATGCATAAAGCTAAAAATACTTCTGTTCTCGTTCATTTTATTTATACCTTAACCTATCCTAACAAAAATTATCAAAAATCAAGATTAATTATACATCTCTTTGTTGTATAATTCATTTATGTATACTTTCACCACACAAACAATGACATATATAATTTCACAACTCACTGATTTACTGAGTAAAATTCAAGCTCAAGAACTTCTAGAGTTTGAAGTGTTAAACCCTGATTTGTATTCGTCTTACAATGGTAATATTTTTACTATTAAAGGAGAAGAGTATATATTTAGAGGGTATAAGTCATGGTTAGACTTAGCTCAGCTACTTCAATGCAAGATGCTGACACCTGTACTGCTTAAAGAACATACTATTTGTATGAAATTTCAAAAACTCAATAATGATGCTAGTTTCCATAAGTCAATTATAGGCAATGAAGAAAAGTATGGAAAGGATTCTATATTTAGTCAGATTCATAAAAATGAAGAGAGTTCTTTTATCTATTATTATCTCCAAGCACTCAAGAATGTTAAACTAGACACTAGAATCAGGATTCTAAACCTTGGGATAAATAGTGGTGATGAGTTTGAAGCAATAATTTCTCTGAGTTCAGATATTTCTAATTTGGAACTTGTAGGTATTGATTACTGTGCTTCGGCTATAAACACAGCAAAAGATACGTTTAAAGAGTATAAAAATATCTCTTTTTATACACATGACATAAATGACTTAGACTCTTTAAACCTAGGAAAATTTGACCTCATCATAAGTGTAGGGACTATGCAAAGCTCAAACCTAGAATTTAACCCTTTACTCATGTCCATAGTACAAAACCAACTCAAACAAGATGGAGCCATGATACTCGGCTTTCCTAACTGTAGATGGATAGACGGAGAGATGATTTATGGGGCTAAAGTCAAAAACTATGCCTTCTCAGAGATGGGACTGCTCTATAAGGATGTCATCTTTTCTAAGAAGTATCTCCAACAAAAAAAATATCGTGTAACTATCACAGGTAAAGATTATATATTTTTAACTGCAACTTCAATCAGAAGTGATACTTTACTTAGCTAATAGTATGTGCGGCATACTTTCCTTTATGAGATTGTGCAATAACATTTTGTTTTATTTTTGTGGATGAAGTCACAGGATTGTAACTGACTTGAATGATTTGTGCACCTTTTGACTTTAAATATTTTTCTACTGCAATATTATGTGGCTTGTCTCCCCAGTCCTCTCCAATTACAAAGATGTCAACATTTAACTCTTTACAGTTACTTACATAATCTAGTTTATTATAAGAGACTACATCATCTACACATTCTAAGGCTTTGAGCATTCTCATTCTCTGATCTAGTGGAATAACAGGTACATTTCTTTTATATGAACCTACTACTTCATCCGAAGCAACACCCACTACAAACTTATCACCCAGAGTTTTACAATATTCTAACAAATCTAAATGACCAACATGAACCATATCAAAAGTTCCTACAGTATATACAAGCATTTTTCTATTCCTTACTAAAATATTTTATTTAAGGGTATAATACCTATTATTCTTATTTTTATCGTAAGATGAAAAAGTTAATTTTTATTACAAGAATGAATAATTTTTATTTACAGGATTTATCTATGTCAACTTCTCATGATTCTAAACAACCAACAATTCTCTCATATGTAAGAGACATTCCTAATCTATTGTCACTTTCAGGCTTAGCTTGTACTGTCCTTGCTATTTATTTTAGTTTTACAGGTCTTTATGCGGCAGCTATGATAGGGATGGTTTGGGCCGTTGCCTTTGATTGGGCTGATGGTCTAGTTGCAAGAAGACTAAAGGGCAGAACACCTACTGATGCAAAATTTGGCGGACAACTAGATGTGGTGATAGATATAGTGAGTTATGGTGTAACTCCTGCAATTTTACTTTTATCTTATGGAAATTTTGAGCCAGAGTTTTTAATTGGAGCCTTTATAATGATGGCGGCAGCAGCAATAAGACTAAGCTATTTTAGTACTTATGGTTTAGCCGGTGGAACAAAATACACAGGACTTGCTCTTGATAATAATAGTTTAATTTTAGTGGCTGTATTTTTATTACATGGTGTTGTAAGCCATGAAATATTTACCATTATTTTATATATAAGTGGAGTTGGTCTTGCAATACTTAATGTATCGGAGATTAAAACACCTAAGCTTTCTGGAAATCCTCGAAATGTTTATCTACTTGGAGCCTACACACTAGGCATCACACTTTGGTATGCTATACAACTCTAATACAGACTTCTAATCATTCTGCAATTTTTTATCGGTAAAGTATAAAAAAAGCAGAATGAATTGATACGAATAATTCCTAATAGCGATAGTGAATTAACTTAGTGGCTCACTCAAAGAACTAAACTTTAAGCTAGAGTACTTTAAAACTTAAGAAGCAAATCCACTTGCAGAAGAAAAGTGCTCTTTATTTACAACAATATTTTTTTGTCTTTCTTTACGTTTAGTATCTTTTTCAACAAATATTTTCTTGCGTGTTTTTGGATCCATCTCTGTATAGTACATAACAGCTGAATAAGTACCTGGTGTTGGAGTAAAGACTTGAGCCTGTTCAGGATTCATCTGTAGCTCTTCGGTAGTAAAGCGTTTTAACTCATGCATATCTTTCTCTTCACATCCAGGGTGAGCTGCAATAAGATAATAAGTTAAAAACTGTTTTTTACCTTCTTCTGCATTTAACTTATCATATAACTTTTTAAAGTCTATAAGAGTCTGCTTACCCGGTTTACCCATAAGTTCGAGAACATGCTGTTGTGTATGTTCAGGTGCAACTTTCATCTGTCCAGATATATGGTGTTTTACCATCTCTTTTAAGTATGAGTAACCATGCTCTTTATCTGCTGTAATAAGATCATAACGAACACCAGATGCAACAAAGGCTTTACGTACCCCGGGCACTTCACGAATCTGTCTTAGTAAATTAATGTTACGAGAATGATCTGGTTTCATTGACTGACAAAGATGAGAAGCATCTACACAACGCTGATGATCACATGTTCCGAGTTTTTCTTTTTTATTACACTCGTATCCGTACATATTTGCCGTTGGTCCACCAACATCAGAGATAATTCCCTTATAGTCTTTATACTTGTTAAAATCATTTGCTTCTGCAAGTATATTTGCCTCACTACGAGTACGAATACTACGTCCTTGATGTACACCAATAGCGCAGAAGTTACACTCTCCCCAACAACCATGGTGTGTCATAATAGAAAACTTAATAGTCTCTAAACATTTCACTTGTCCATCTTTTGCATAGTGAGGGTGTAGTTCTCTTGTAAATGGAAGATTTGAGTTTGCATCCATCTCTTTCTCATTTAGGTGATTACACGGTGGGTTTTGGATAAGAAAACGTTTATCCACAGCCTGACATAAACCATTCGCTGCGATAGGGTCATTGTTATCATAAAAGAGGTCAAATAAGTCTATATACTTCTCTTTATCATCTAAACAGTCTTGGTGTGAAGGCATTTGATGAAATCTTTCTACAGGTTCTTTAGAAATATAACAAATTCCCTTTACCTCTCTATAGTCGCGTTTTTCATCCATAGCTCGTGTTAACTCTTCTATAGCAGTCTCACCCATTCCATAAATAAGAACATCTGCTTTTGCATCAAAAAGGATTGGTTTTTTTAGTTTATCTGACCAGTAGTCATAGTGTGTTACTCGTCTTAAACTTGCTTCAATTCCACCTAGAACTAAAGGAACAGTGTTTTTAAAGTGTTGACGAATAAGATTACAGTAAACACTTATAGCCCTATCTGGACGTTTAGTATTCTTTCCACCCGGAGTATAATCATCTGAGTTTCTAAACTTTTTAGTCGCAGTATAGTTACTAACCATACTATCAACACTCCCACCACTTACACCCCAGTATAAACGCGGCTCACCTAGACGTCTTATATCATCAGGACTTTTAATATCTGGTTGACCTATCATTCCTACTTTATAACCCATTCTCTCTAGCATACGGCCGACCATTGCTACACCAATAAAAGGAGAGTCAATATAGGCATCACCACTTACTAGGATAATATCACAATAATCCCATCCTCGTGCATCCATATCAGCACGAGTTGTAGGAAGAAAATCTTCGTTTGTAAAGTTAACAGTATCATGCTTTGGTTGATTGCTTTTGTGACGTCTGCTCAAGAATTTTCCTTTTTATGTATAAAATTAATATCTCTACACTATTTATATGTATAATAATACTAAATTAATACAAAAGAAGAGATTAGCTATGACTTATCCTTATGATAATTTAGAAAACTTTACGTTAAAAAGCCTTATAGATCGTTCTGTTGCTTTGTACCCAAATGAGCCTGCATTGGCAAAGGTTGGTCAAGATCCAATGAGCTATGATGAATTACGTCAAACTATTCAAGAAACCATCATAATGCTTCATGATAATGGTATAAAAAAAGGTGAGAAAGTAGCTATTCTTAGTGAAAATATGCCAAATTGGGGAGTTGCTTACCTTAGTATTACATATTTTGGAGCTGTAGCTGTTCCAATTTTACCTGATTTTCATACATCTGATGTACATCATATCATTCATCATTCGGAAGCAAAGGCAATTTTTGTCTCTCATAAACACCTGTCTACTATCGAAGAACTCAATGACTCAAAGCTCCATTTTGTTATAAAACTTGATGACCTAAAAATGGTTAACCCACTGACAAACCATAGCTATATCTCAAAAACTAAACAAAACATTAGATTAGATAAAGAGTTAAGTGTACCTGCAGAAGATGATATGGCAGCACTTCTTTACACTTCTGGTACTACAGGAAACTCAAAAGGTGTTATGCTCTCTCATAAGAACCTAACAACAAATGCCCTCTCTACTTACTCTAAGATAGAGATACACCCAAGTGATGTTTTTTTATCTATATTACCACTTGCTCACACGCTAGAATGTACTGTTGGTTTTTTAGTACCTATCCTTCATGGTGCAAGTGTAGTTTATATTGATAAGGTACCAACACCTAGTGTTTTACTTAAGGCCTTTGGTGTAGTCAAACCTACCATGATGGTTAGTGTTCCTCTTATTATTGAGAAAATATACAAAAATAAAGTATTACCCAAATTAACAGATTCATTTATAATGAGAACACTCTATAAGCTTCCTTTCTTTAGAAAAAAGCTTAATAAAATAGCAGGTAAAAAGCTAATTGATACTTTTGGTGGAAGACTACGTTTCTTTGGTATAGGTGGAGCTGGAATATCTCCTTATGTTGAGAACTTTTTAAAAGAGGCAGAGTTTCCTTATATCATTGGTTATGGATTAACGGAGACTGCCCCTCTTCTTGCAGGAACAGTTTTAGGTAGTAATGTAAAGTTAAAGTCAACAGGAACTGTTTTTCCTTATGTGGAAGTAAAAGTAAAAGATCCTGATGATGAAACGGGTTCAGGTGAACTTCTTTTCAAATCACCAAGTCTTATGATGGGTTACTATAAAGATGAAAAACTAAGTGCTGAAGTTATAGATAATGATGGTTGGTTCCACTCCGGAGACTTAGGTTATGTTGATGAGGACGGATATATATTTATTAATGGGCGTAGTAAAAATGTTATCATCGGCAGTGGTGGAGAAAATATCTTCCCTGAACAGATAGAAGCGACAATCAACCAAAATGAAGCTGTTTTAGAATCACTAGTTATGATGAAAGGTGATAGACTCATTGCAAAAATACACTTAGATTATGAACTTATAGACAAAAGATTTGAGGCTCATAATTTACCAGATTGTGAAGTTAAAGCGAAAATTAACGATTTACTTGAAGATATGCGTCAAGATGTAAATACACAAGTGGCTGCTTATGCAAAAATACTGAAATTTATTGAACAGATAGAACCATTTATAAAAACTCCAACTAAAAAGATTAAACGCTTTTTATATGTTGAGTAGTTTATATAAACTTTACATTATAAAAAATAAACTCTCACTTCTTAAACTTGAGAGAACTAAGCAAGCTATAGGTCATCGTCATATGACTAATACTCTATGCATCGGTCTCTCTACAGATGAACACATACTACTTTAAGTTATTTCAGGCTTAGCTAAAACAACAGCTATAAATGTACTCTCTATGCACACAATCTAAACTTTAAACATTTTTAATTTACACTAGATCTACTGCCAACTGTAAACATAGATGTGTACATAAAAGAAGAAACTAAAATAATTAATAATAAGGATAAATAGTTTTTTATTTGGGAGGAAATTCAGAGTTAGCTAGTTTGATTTATCAGCTTGAAGATAGGAATAAACCCAAATTCAAGCTTCTTAAAAAAGAGATTATAGAAAGATTAGTTAAACTGTGGTTGAACGAAAGGGATAACTTGCTTTTTACGACTAAGAACACCCTCTAACCACATTTGATTATTGACTAGTTTTTTATCAAATGCAGCCTCAATTTTACTTGCGTCATCACTCACACAAAAGAGTTGAGAACCCTCTTTCATAATGTCTGTAAGAAGAACAATCATAGTATGTAAATCCTCTTCTTCTTTCATCTTTATCATATCTGCATAAATTTCATCGATTCTGTCATCAAGCGCTGATATATCTATCATCTCTAACTGATTTACACCAACTTTTTTTCCATTCATAACGAAAGGTTTATAGTCTTTAGTATTAAGGTCTCTAGCACTTGCACCTGCAGTTGCAGATTTAACTATAAACATCTCCATTGCAAGTTCTTTATAGTTCTCAATACCTGCTATTTTTGCAAGTTCTTTTACTGCTTTAGTATCTGCTTTTGTACATGTAGGTGATTTAAAAATAACAGTATCACTTAAAATAGCCATCATCATCATACCAGCTATGTCTTTAGGAATATCTACACCTAAAGCATCATAGACTTCTTTAACAACTGTATTTGAACATCCGATAGGGCGTATCCAGCACTCTAAAGGCGTAGAAGTCATAATATCACCTAATTTATGGTGATCAATGATACCTAAAATAGTAGCATCATCTATATCGTCTTGAAAATGAACCTTGTCTGTTGAGTCCACAAGGTAAACTTTTTCTCCAGCTACTGATGTCTTAAGGATAGGAAGAGTACCATTAAATTTATTTAAAATAAACTTTGTTTCATCAGAAATTTCACCTTGACGACAAGCAATATATTCTTCATCTTCTAACTGGTTTTTTAAGTATGATACTGCAATAGCGCCTACAATAGAGTCACTATCAGGATTTTTGTGTCCAAAAACATAAACTGACATATATAGCCTTTAAGATTTTTTGAAATTATACTATATTTTAAAGATTTTGAAGTAGTTTTATTCTTGTACTATACTCTTACATCATAGTAGTAATAGTCTCAATATCAAATAACTCTATTTTTTCTAATAATTCCTATGAAAATTGCACTAACAAACCTATTGTATACTCTTGTATTAGTGAAAGTAGCATTAAAATAACAGTTCCTAATACTTATCTCTCTCATAAAGTTTATACTATTTATTATGTAAAGCTAACTCTTTTTTAAGATATTCTCCTGTAAAAGAACCTGTTTTTTTATGGTTAGCGGCTAATTCCTCAGGAGAGCCTTCAGCTATGATAAGACCACCACCAGCACCACCTTCAGGTCCCATGTCTATGACATAATCAGCATTCTTAATCATGTCCAAGTTATGCTCAATTATTAGCATAGAGTTACCTAACTCAACAAACTTATGCAGTACATTTGTAAGTCTGTCTACATCTGCAAAATGCAATCCTGTTGTTGGCTCATCCAAGATATAAAGTGTTTTACCTGTATCTTTGCGACTTAACTCTTTACTTAGTTTAATTCTCTGTGCTTCACCACCTGAGAGTGTCACTGCATTTTGTCCAAGAGTAATGTAACCTAATCCAACATCTACAAGTGTTTTCATCTTTAAGTTTATCTTTGGAATTGGAGCAAAAAATTCATAGGCTTCATCCACTGACATATTTAAAATATCAGAAATAGTTTTACCCTTGTAAAATACTTCTAATGTCTGTTGGTTATAACGTGTTCCATAACAAGTATCACATTTGACTAAGATGTCTGGTAAAAAATGCATCTCTATCTTTATCTGTCCTTCTCCTTGACACTTCTCACAACGTCCACCTTTAACATTAAAACTAAAACGTGACGTTGTGTACCCTCTTATCTGCGACTCTTTTGTCTGAGAAAATAGGTTACGAATCTCATCCATTACACCTGTATATGTAGCAGGATTTGAGCGAGGTGTTCGTCCTATTGGGCTTTGATCAAGATATATAACCTTATCAACATGTTGTAAGCCTGTTATCTCAACACCAGCTACTTTATTTACTTTTCTTGCATGATTTAAAAGTTCGCGAGCTGTTGGAAGAAGTGTTTGTAGCATCAAAGAACTTTTACCACTTCCACTTACTCCTGTGATACATACAAAGTTGTTTAGTGGAATTTTCACACTTAAATTAACAATATTATTAAC
The DNA here is from genome assembly GCA_003978465.1 of Sulfurimonas sp. Classification (GTDB taxonomy): domain Bacteria; phylum Campylobacterota; class Campylobacteria; order Campylobacterales; family Sulfurimonadaceae; genus Sulfurimonas. Next base: position 21,620 of record QNZS01000042.1, read on the forward strand.
AGTTACATTTTTGATCTCTATATGCTTATCTTGTTTACGTCTATAAAAATATTCTATCTTTTTACGACCATAGAGATAATCAGCAGTAAGAGTTTTAGCTTTTTTGAGTTTGTCCAGTGTTCCAGCAAAAACAACATTTCCACCAAATTTTCCAGCACCCTCACCAATGTCGATGATAAAATCTGCATTTTCAATAGTCTCTTTATCATGCTCAACTACAATAACACTATTGCCTTTTTCTTGCAGATTTCGAAGTGTTCTAATGAGTTTAAGAGTATCCCGTTCATGTAGCCCAATACTTGGCTCATCAAGAACATATAAAACACCAGTTAAACCAGAACCAATTTGAGATGCAATACGAATTCTTTGTGCTTCACCACCAGAAATAGTCCGTGCATCGCGCCCTAGAGTAATGTAGCCTAAACCAACATCAAACAAAAAGTATAATCGTTCACGAATCTCGTTAAGGATAGGAGCTGACACCTGTGCATCTCGTGCATTCATATGTGCAAAATGCTCTTCATTTGCAAACCACTCATAAGTCTTTTCAATAGGCATATCAAGAAGTTCTGCTATGCCTTTTTTTCCAACTCTAACCGCTAAACTCTCGAGTTTTAAACGGTTTGAATCACAGATACTACATATTTTTTCACTCATATAGTCTTGCAGTTCTTTTTCATCTTTGAACATATCGTAGGCTATACGAATGATTCCAGGGAAGAGTCGTTTTACCTCATGCTTTTTCCAAAGGAAAGTAACTTCATCAATATTTCCATGTAAAATGGCCTTCTTCTGATGCTCTTCAAGAGATGAATATGGCACTGTTATATCTATACCATTATGAGCACAAAAGCCTTTTAAGAAAGTAAAGTAATAACCCTTATTAAAACCATAAACAATTTTAACAGCACCTTTTTCTATACTTAAATCTTGATCTATAATCTTCTCTTGGTCAAGTGCATAACGCAGACCTAAACCATCACACTCAGAACATGCACCCTTAGGAGAGTTAAAAGAAAAAGAGAGTGGTTCAAGTGGGTCAAAGCTTATCTTACAATCAAAACAAGCGTTGTGCTCTGAGTAGTGCATATGCGCTTTACAGTCAAGTTCTTCATGGTTTAAAATTTCGATTTCAAGTTCACCATAAGACTCTTTAAGTGCTTTTTCAACATCAGCCGCAATTCTTTCTTTGTTTTCAGGTTTAACTACAACACGATCAACTACAACTTTGATAGTATGTTTTTTTGTCTTAGATAATTCTATCTCTTCATCAAGGCGTACCATAACACCATCTATCATTGCCCTAACATAACCTTTATGCACTAGGGATTCAAGCATATCAGCATATGAACCTTTCTTCTCTCGTACAAGTGGTGCCAAGAGTACTAACTTCGCATGTTGTGGGAGTTTATGTACTTCACCAATGATGTCTGCTGCTGACATTTGTGAGATAACCTTATGACATTTATGACAGTGCTGTACACCAACACGTGCAAAAAGAAGTCTAAAGTAGTCATATATTTCTGTGATAGTTCCAACTGTTGAACGTGGATTTTTACTTGTAGTTTTTTGATCTATTGCAATAGCTGGAGTAAGCCCTTCAATTTTATCTACATCAGGCTTCCCTACACGGTCTAAAAACTGTCTAGCATATGATGAAAGAGACTCCATATAACGACGTTGTCCTTCAGCATAAAGTGTATCAAATGCAAGTGTAGATTTTCCACTACCACTTATACCTGTCATTACAACTAACTGATTTTTTGGAATTGTTAAATTAATATTTTTTAAATTATTTTCTCTCGCACCCGTTATAACTATACTATCTTGTTTTTTCAAATCATTTATCCTATAAATTATATAAATATTCTCTGTATTAAATATGCTACCACAAGGAGGTAAAATATTACTAATAGATTTTTTTGTAGTTTAACACCTACAGTATCTTTTAAATGTATACCTGCATAAACACCTACCAAAGAAGCCATACCGATGATAATTCCACTCTCATAATCTATATTTTCTTCCATAGTGTGAGCTATTAAACCAGATACTGAGGAAAAAACAACAAAAAAGAGTCCAGCTGAGACTGCTTTTTTTAATGGTACATGAAAGAAACTCACTAAAATTGGAATGAGGATGATACTTCCACCTACCCCTATAGTCATACTTAGTGCACCAAGTATAAAACCTATAAATACAAGCAGAAGTTTATGTACCTCTTTTTGCTCTTGATGTTCTTGTGTTTTAAAAAAAAGTCTTATTACTGCAAAAACAGAAAAACTTAAAAATATAAACTCTAAAGTCCTTGTATTAAATGTAGATGTAAGTACTCCACTAAAGAGTGCACCACTAAAACCACCAATTCCAATAAATAAAACCATAGATATGTCTAAACTACCTCTTTTGTTATTAAGATAAGACCCATAAAGTGAACTAAAAGTCATCTGTATAACTGAAATACCGATTGCCCCTTTTATCTCATAGCCAAGTAGTAAGAGTAATGGTACAAGAACACTACCCCCTCCTATGCCAAAAAAACCTGACAAGACACCGACAATAATCCCTATAAAGCTCAGTTCTAGCATAAATAACCTATATTTTTCGAGAATTATAGCATTTTATTTTACTTTGTGTTTTGTTAAAGTATAATATATTCGAGTCGTACAAAGGCTTCGTCAATGTTAACAACTATTTAAAAAGCAATAGAATTTTTTTATACACACCAAATTAGAGAGTCTCGTAGTGTCAGTCAAGGTTTTTCCAAAAAGAGAACACTAATTGCTTAGATTATAGATGCCGAGAATCTATACACCATAGGTACCCCTTCACTTTATAAAAGTAGGGACTTTTGACTTAGAGCAGCATAGTGTACATACAATTACAATTACAATTAACGAAGATGAAATAACTATAGCCATTAAGGAACTACATGACTAAACCTACAAAACAATATAAATCAGGTAAAGAAGAACTATACAATAAAGATGAACTAGACTGGATGGACTACTCAGGTATTCTAGATATGAAAGTGGAATTTGTTTCAGATCTAGGTGAAACTGAACTCTCCGTTGCTGAAATTCTTAAACTGGAAAAAGGTTCAATTATTGACCTTAAAAAACCAGCGGGCGAATCTATTGAATCTTATGTAAATGGTCGTATTTTATGTAAGGGTGAGGTTATGGTATATGAAAAGAATCTTGCTATTCGCATAAATGAGATACTAGACTCTAGCTCTGTAATATACCACCTTTCAAAAGAGTGCCTTTAATGAAGTACCTACTTCTTTTTCTCCTCCCGTTTTCCCTCTATGCTTCTAAAATTTTATCTTATAATATTTATGAGAGAAGTAACCGTGCTGATGTGATGATAACATTTGACACACCCTTTAATGGTGTTATAAAGCAGAGTAAGAGTACAAATAAAATTATCATAAAACTAGAAAATGCTTCTATTGAATCATCACATATAAAACGAGTGAATTCTGACTTCTTACATTCACTCACTATAACACCATTAAAGGGTCAAACACAGATAGTTGCATCTATCTCTCCAAATGTTAAACTTATTGCCTCAAAAACATCTGATGCTTATGGATTAAGACTTAGATTTACAGATGTCCAAGTTGTAAAAGCAAAAACTACACAAATAAGCACGATAAACAATAGTCTATCTAAGTTACCGACTAAAAAGAGTGGGGAAATGTCTACGAGTTATTATATCGTAGTGACTATATTAATTATTGGAATTATTATCTTACTTATTTTAAAGAAAAGAATGATACTCTCAGGTAATACAAAACAAAATAAGTCATGGTTGTTTAACTCTAATGATACTAAAGTTGTGCAAGATAGAAAAACAGATCTAGCATCTAATCCAAGTAGTTCTGACTCTCTGATCTCTATCCGTTTTCAAAAAGCAATTGACAATCAAAACAGTGTTGTAATGTTAGACTTTGGACATGAAAGTTATTTAGTTTTAATGGGAAATAGTAATATTTTGCTTGATAAGTTTAAAGATAATAAACCTACATCACAAAGCGAGTTTGATTCTATCCTACAAGAAAGGAATAGAGAATTAGAAGATTTTTTAGGTACAAATGAGAGTAGTTCAACATACTCTAACACTCAGCGTAAAGAGCCTATTCAAGCATATAAGGAAAGAGCTGCTTCACTAGTTTATGAAGATGAAGCTTAGTCTTCTTCCTTTGTTATAGTAGAAGTAAAACGGTCTTTTAAAAGCTTCTTTACAACTCCGATATGAGTTAAATTCATCTCATACGAGTTATCCATTTGCTTATTTATATGAAATACCTCTGTCACTGTAATACCATAGGGGTCTTTTTTCTCTTTCGTGATTTTTCCTTTCTCTATAGTATAAAGATATAACTTCTTACGGCCCGTTTGAATATAGTATGTAAGAACTATCTCATTTGAATGTTTTTTTTCTAGTGCAACCATTACACGCTGTGTATCTGTATACTCACCTTCAAGTTTAAGAAGATTTTTTGCATTTTCTATATTTAAGTAACCGACATAAAATTTATTATAAAGGTTATGATAACGCTGTACTTTGAAGTCCATCAAAAATGATATATCTAATATATGTTTTTTATGGCTTCTAATACTTTTAGTAATCCATGACATTGTATTGTAGTATCTAAACGGATGTAACTTCAGCTCATGAGCTTCTATCATACATCCAGTATTTATTATATCTTTAGGAATAAGTTGGCGTTTATCTTTTGCAATAATTTGATCTAAGACATCACCTGCCGAGAACTCTTTAGTAAACCATACCTTACAGTAATCAGGAAACTGCTTAGCACCTGTTGCACCATCATTTAAGATGATCAGAGCCTTTATCTCATAGTTAGGAAAGGCAATCTCTAATAATGCCTTTTTCTTGCGCAAGCGACGTCTAAGTTTAAGCACAGACTTAACAAGTGTCATCTCCACAAAATAGAGTTCATTTTTTACAGTTACAAACATCGCATCAAACTCACTTATCTCGCGTGACTTTGTTCTGTATACTATCTGCTCTTTCTCACTAATAGAGAGAGTATTTGCGTATGCCTTGTGCTTGTTTTGATGAAAACCTTTGAGTACAAACTTATCTATATAATCATTGTTTTGTGCATAACGCAGTAACTTTTCATATACAAAGTTCTCAAATACTTCACCTTCAAATGAACGAAATGAACTCATGTATGCCGGATCATCTACTTGTATATTTTTAGCTAAAAGTGAGAGCAGGTGTTTTGTATTGTAGTCGTAGTGATACAGGTTGTCTGCTATATCACCAGTTTCTAAAAGTTTTATTGATTCACTCATATCTAAAGGATGTATTTGTGACATTTATGCAAACTCTCCATTTCTAAAAAAATCATCTAGTAAGTTTCTATACTCTTGTATATCAGTAATTGAATTCACATCATTTCTAAGTACTGAAGCACCCTTGTAGCCCTTTGAATATGTGTGAGTGTGTTTTCTGAACATCGATACACCATGTGCACCATAAAACTCTATCATCTTATCAAAATGTTCCATAATTATCTCATGTTTTAGGGCAAAGTCTATATATTCTTCACCTGAACGCAGTTGATGAAAAATCCAAGGAGCACCAACAGCACCACGTCCTATCATAATACCATCAGCACCAGTATGCTCAGTTACCCATTTTGCTTTCGAATAAGAGTCTATATCACCATTAGCAATTACAGGAATATTAATAGCCTCTTTTATCTCTCTAATTGCATCATAATCAACAGGTGCTTTAAACTTTCCAACACGAGTACGCCCATGAACAGCTATAAAGTCTGCACCACTATCTTCAACCATTTTTGCAATATCAACATGGTTTTTTTCTTCAAAACCAAGACGAATTTTTACAGATGTCATAGACTTGTTTGAAGTATCTTTTATAGTTCTAATAATATCGCCCATTAGTGGTAAATCTAAAAGAAGAGAACTACCACTTCCATGTCCTACAACTTTAGGTACAGGACAACCACAGTTAAGATCTATAATATCTATACCATCCTGCTCATTAAGAACTTCAACAGCACGTCTTGCTATATCTATTTGTGAAGCAGAAATCTGTACAGAGTAAGGATCTTCATTGATTGACTTTTCTAACATGTGTAGTGTTTTCTTAGAACCGTGAGCTAGAGCATTTGAGCTTAACATCTCACTTATAGTAAGGTCTGCTCCAAATTTTTTAACAACACTACGAAATGGAAGGTCTGTAAAACCAGCTAAGGGAGCAAGGACATATAGAGGATTATCAAAGGAAAGCTTATTTAGCATAGACTAGACAAATAGTTCTATACTAAAGTTTTTATTACATAATTTTAAAGCACGATATGCTTTAAAATTTTGGTACTCTTTATCTAAAGAATTATCAAGAATACTATCAACAGGAGCTAACATTTCTAAGTCAAATAGTGTATAAAGGTAAGCATCTATGGCATCTTCATTTTCATCACTTAACATTTCAAAAAGTTTTATGCGCTGCTCTGGAATCATATCACCAGTCGAAATTGCAGCCGAGAGTTTAATAAAGTCAGCTGCATTTAAATCTAAAGATTTTATAAGAGGAAGTAACTCTTCATTCTTAATTTCTAAAGTATACTCATCAGCATTTACACGTGTTAAAATTATGTATAAAGAATCTTTAGACAACAATGCCTTGTATTTTAAAAGATTAAAGATTGAAGCAGTTTTCACATAATCAATATATGCTTCTTCTCTTAGTACATCAGCATATTTAGTCCTATTTGAAAGAATGTCTTCAGTTTTAAGAATCCCTTTTTTATATTTGTTACGCTTATTTTGGATAACAAGTTCATTATCTTTTAAAAGATTATATGGTTTTAAGTCAGCAACTTCACCATTTTTAATATCATCAATAATTTTTACAACACTATCAATCTTTTCATTTTTAGTTAGACCTATAACATTTCCTATTGGAAATATAGTAGTGTTTTCTAGTAGTTTTCCTAGAAGTGAGTATCTATCTGTTTGAAAAGTGTGACTTCTTGATTTTTCTCCTAAGTAAGCTTCAACGATAGCATCAATGATTTTATCATAATCTTTTTCATACTTACGCAGACTCATACTTCCAAGGAAAGAGTAAAAAGACATATGTAGAACACTCGCCACATAAAGTACAAAAATAGGAACCATTACCCATATTGCTATAGATAAAGCAGGTAAAGGTATACCAAAAAGATCAATTGATCTTGTTTCCTGTGTTATATATGTATAAACAAATGCTCCTACTGAAGCCATTAAGATGAGTGCAGATATCGTATATCTTTTGATGTACATTCTTTTTCCTATTGTCTAGTTTTTTCTATTATCTCTCTACAATCAATGCAGTATATTGCATGTGATTTTACTTTTAAACGTTCTATACCTATATCGTCTTCACACATTTCGCAAGTACCATAATCACCATGCATTATTTTACCTAAAGTAACTTCAATCTCACGGAGTTCTTGTGTCTGTTGTATGATTATAGCACTTTCTACCATTGAGTTATTATTAGCTGCGGCATGATCACCCTCATCATTTAACTCTAGTCCGCTTAATTGGCTTAGTTCATCATTGACACCGTCAATGTTACGATTTATCTGTTTTTTACGATTTTCCAGTATCTCTCTGAAATAAATTAACTCATTCTTTTGCACTTATATCCTTTTACTTATGGTATGGATGGTTTGTTAAAATAGAAAAACCTCGATATATCTGCTCAAGTAAAACTACTTTGGCAATTTTATGGCTCATCGTGATTTTTCCTAAGCTTACGATAACATCACTTTTCTTTAAAAAGTCATCTTCAAAACCGTATGCACCACCTATGAAAAATTTCACTGACATTTTACCATCTAAATACTTGCTAAACTCATAACTATCGATTATTTTACCATTTGGGTGCAAAACAACACTAAAAGAAGAGCTAATATGTGGTTCTAATACTTTTGTGTATGCCGACTGTGCCGATTTTACTGAGATATTATGTGCTTTTGTTATATCTTTGTTAAAAATTTCAGTATCTTTTATATTTGCGAAGCGGGAAATCATTTTTGTGAGGTCTTTATAAAGAGGATCATAAATAGTTTTTTCTTTTTTGGCAATACTAATAATTTCTATATTCATTTAAGTATGCCGCTTCCTATGACATTATAGGTAACATGAGTAAACTCATCATCAAGTCTAACACCACCAATAGCTCCAACCAAATGCTTAGATTCTGAAGCAATATCTTCTAAAGAGTCCCCAAGTATACCAGTAATGTCTTTTTTAGTGTCAGTACTTCTATATGCTCCTAAACCGATATAGTTTAAGTCAAGACTGTTGGCTTGTAGTACTTCTTCTTTGTTGTGCGTTGATATACCTAAAATCTTATCGCTAGTCACCACACTACGAACAAGTTCAACAGCCTTATGAATATCTTCATCAATTTTTAGAAGGTCTTCTTGTCCAAGATGTACTCCATCACAATACTCAACTAGTTCAATTGCATCATTAACAATTAAAAAACCATCATAGATTTTTCTAATCAAAATAAGTTGTTGTTTGATAAACTCCATATCAGCATTTTTATTACGGTATTGAATTATCTCAGCATTATGTTCTTTAGCTAAAGTAATATACTCTTCAATACTTACCCCTTTAGTATCAAGCATATCTTGATCACAAAGGGCATATAGTCTCATTCTTTATACTTTTAAAAGTGTAAAAAGATCTGAGAGTGTTTTTTTAAGCTCATTTCTATTTACTATCATATCAATAGAACCTTTTTCAAGTAAAAATTCTGCACGCTGAAAACCGTCTGGAAGTGCTGAACCAATAGTCTGCTCGATTACACGTTGTCCAGCAAACCCAATAAGGGCACCAGGCTCAGCTATAATGACATCACCAAGTGTTGCAAATGATGCAGATACACCACCCATTGTAGGGTCAGTAAGCACCGAGATATAAGGTAAGTTTTGTTTTGCTAATTTTGCTAAAGCAGCTGATGTTTTACTCATCTGAAGCAGTGAAAAAGTTGACTCTTGCATACGTGCTCCACCTGAAGCAGAAAGGATCACAAGACCTTCTCTATTTTCTATAGCACGGCCTACTGCACGAACTATCTTCTCACCCTCAACAGACCCTAAACTTCCACCCATAAAAGCAAAATCAAAGATAACTACCTGAACAGGGACAGTATTCATTGTGCAGCTTCCTGCTACAACAGAGGATTTACGACCTGTTTTAGCGAAGCCCTCTTCTATTCTTTGTTTATAAGGTTTTTTATCTACAAATTCTAAAGGGTCAATAGGCTCTAATGAAGCATCAAACTCTACAAATGTTCCCTCATCAGCTAAAAGTTCGATACGCTCTTTTACACCAATACGGATATGGTATCCACACTTAGGACATACATAATTTTGGTTCTCAACTTCTTTGTAGTACATAGTTGAATTGCAAGATTTACATGTAATCCAATGTGAAGATGCCTCTTCTTTTATAGCTGGTTTGTTATCAAAAGTTTTATGAAATAGGTCGAATAGGTTCAAAAAAAATCCTTAAAATATAAATAACTTTAATTATAACTAATTAATACTTACATTATAGGTTTTGTTTGATTTATTACAAAAGAAGTTATGAGTTTACTCACAAATATGAGTAAACTCTGTAGTGTTATTTTAGTCCAAAATAATCCCACCCCATGAATTTGTCTCAAACCATTTATCTCAAAAGAATAATTAATTTAATCAAACCCAAATAACATTATAGCTTAGTTCTCAAAAGAACTTTATTATTCACCTCGCTTGCTTGCTTCGAGTGATGGCCTTTCTCCCCTAGGAATAATCATCCATATTTTTCTTATTTCACTTCTGTAGCTATGAAGAATATCTTGTGCTTTTTGACTTCCTGTTTTAGCTACAAAATCTTCTAAAAGACGTTTGAGTTCAAACATATCTACATCAAACTCATCATTATCAAGTCTAATAGCTTCTACAAGTTCTGTGTTAACTTTTTCATAGAATGTTCTGTCTTCATCATAAACAAATGCTTTACCGCCTGTCATACCAGCACCAAAGTTATTACCCGTTTTACCTAAAATAACGACTGTACCGCCTGTCATGTATTCACATGGATTATCTCCAGTACCTTCAACAATAGTTGTAGCCCCAGAATTTCTAACAGCAAATCTTTCACCAACTTGACCATTGATGTAAAGAGAACCACCTGTTGCACCATAAAGACATGTGTTTCCACCAAGTGCAAACTCTTGTCCACTTTTTTCAGCAGTGATTACAATATTACCACCATTCATACCCTTACCTATATAATCATTTCCTGCACCATAAAGGTTAATATTTATTCCCTTTGTCATAAAAGCACCTAGGGATTGTCCTGCAACACCTTTCATATTCAGTGTAATGGTATTATCAGGTAATCCATCATTTCCATATCTTGAAGCAATCTCTCCTGAAATTCTAGTAGCAAAACTTCTATTTAAATTAGAGATTTCTTTCTCTAATACAATCGCTTTTTCTGGGTTCTCAATCGTTGGTAATAGTTCTTGAATAAGTGCTTTTTCATACTCGTTTTGATCATAAGGCTCATTAAATGGTACTTGGCATGTGTTTACACCTTCTATCCTATAGATTAATGATTCAAAATCAAATTTTTGTGCGAATGCATCATCAATAACATTTAATAGATGGTCTTGACCAACAATCTCTTCTATAGATTTGTAACCAAGTAATGCAAGAATCTCTCTAACATCTTCAGCTAGTAGTGTAAAATAGTTCACTACTTTATCAACATTACCATTAAATTTTTCTCTTAGTTTCTCATCTTGAGTTGCTACACCAACGGCACATGTATTCATATGGCAAACTCTCAACATAATACAACCCACAGTTACAAGTGCACCTGTACCAAATGCATATGCTTCCGCACCCATAATAGCAGCTTTTACAACATCTAAACCAGTTTTTAGTCCACCATCTGTCTCAAGTGTTACTTGACCTCTTAAGTTGTTTACTTTAAGTGAATTATGTGCTTCAAGTAGTCCAAGTTCCCATGGATTACCTGCAAATCTAACCGATCCAATTGGTGCAGCACCAGTTCCACCATCTCCACCAGAGATAATAATCTTATCAGCATATGCTTTAGCAACACCAGAAGCGATTGTTCCAACACCAGCAGAAGATACAAGTTTAACTGCAACTCTTGCTTTAGGATTGGCCTGCTTAAGGTCATAAATAAGCTGTGCTAAATCCTCAATAGAATAAATATCATGGTGTGGTGGTGGCGAAATTAGAGTAACACCTGGTTTTGTGTATCTAAGTGTTGCTATAAGTGGAGAAACCTTTGATCCAGGAAGCTGCCCACCCTCACCTGGTTTAGCACCTTGAGCAACTTTAATCTGTAACTCCTCAGCAGATTGTAAATACTCTGGGGTTACACCAAATCTACCAGATGCTATCTGTTTAATTTTAGAGTTTCTGTTACTATTAAGTCTCTCTTTTGCTTCACCACCCTCACCTGAGTTAGATTTAGCACCAATCTTATTCATAGCTGTGGCTAATGTCTCATGAGCTTCTTGCGAAATAGATCCCATAGACATAGCTGCTGTTGAAAATCTTTTAAAAATTTCAGAGAGTGGCTCCACTTCATCTACTGAAATTGCCTCTCTATCGCTTTTTAAATCAAAGAAATCTCTAATAAATTTCTTATCCCTACCATCAACTAACTCTTTTAATTTATTCCAATCCTCTTTTTTTCCAGATGTTGCAGCATCTTGGATAGCAGCGATTGTTGAACGTGAAAGATCATGAAACTCTTCACCTTTTCTATACTTGTAGTATCCACCTTTATATAATGCTTTCTCTTTTCCATCAAACATGTCTGTATATGCACGAGCATGATTAGAGTTTAATCTTTCGTCAATATCCGAATATGAAAGACCTGCAAGTAGAGACTCACTACCTACAAAGCAATCATTAACAATCTCATCACTTAATCCAATAACATCAAAGAGTCTAGAATTTCTATATGAAGATAATGTCGCAATACCCATCTTGGACATAATTTTTGAAAGTCCAGCACCCATAGCTCTTCTAAATCTTCTCATATTAAAAGAGATGTCTTGGGCATACTCTGTACCCTCAGCTAACTCCTCTACGGTAAAGTAAAGGAGGTATGGGAAAATTGCTGTAGCACCATAGGACAACATACAAGCTGCTGAATGTGGATCAAAGACTTCACCAGAAACCGCAACGATACTTACAAGATGTCTTAATTTAACATCCAATAGTTTTTGACTCAGAGCACCAATAGCCATAAGCATCGGTATTACTTTATTATCAGTATCTAATTCTCTATCGTCGAGAATAATAGTTCGAACGCCATTATCTCTTACATCAACAATAATTTTTTCAATCAAAGTATCTAATGATGCTTTTAAGTTGTCTGTGTATGCAGTTGAATATTTACCCGACTTGTATGCTAAGTCATACCTTGAAGAGTTTTCATCTCCAAACTCTTGTAAGATTGAGAACTTTTCAGCTGACATAATCGGAAGTACAGTTTTTAGTCTTTTTCCATGCTCTGGATCATCAGAAAGAACATTTCTTATCTCACCAAAACCTGTGTTTAGGCTCATAACTGTTTTTTCTCTAATAGAATCCATTGGTGGATTTGTTACTTGGGCAAACTTTTGCTTGAAAAAATCTGTAAAGTTTCTCTGCTGAGTTGAGAATGCTGCAATAGGAGTATCATCACCCATAGCACCTGTTGTCTCTTTACCTTCTTTAAGCATTGGAAAAATAACCAGCTTACTTAACTCTTGTGTATAGTTAAAGTATCTCTGCTTTGCCTGCATCTCAGTTTTTGAAAATTTACACTTTTCAACCTCTGCAGTTATAGCATGCTCTTGAAGATAGGACATATTTTTAGACAACCACTTATCATAGTTGTGCATAGTTTTAAGATGATCATTAATATCTTCATTTTTAAGCACTTTACCATACTTAAGATCGATTCCTATCATCTCACCAGATTGTAGCCTGCCTCTCTCAACGATTTCTTCCTCTGGCAACTCAAGCACACCATACTCTGAAGATATAAGCATTCTGTTATCAGTTGTACGAATATACTTAGCTGGTCTGAGTCCATTTCTATCTATAACACAGCCTATATATCTTCCATTTGTCATACTAACAGCTGCTGGTCCATCCCATGGTTCAAAACAAGTACTTGCATACTCATAAAATGCTCTTAGTTTAGAATCCATTGCATGGTCATTATGCCAAGCTGCAGGAATCATTGAGCGTGCAGCTTTAAAGAAATCTACACCATTTACATGTAGGAACTCCATAAAGTTATCCAGACTAGCAGAGTCACTCATACCATCTTGAATAATATCCATTAGTTTATTCATCTCGTCTTTGCTGAAAACACTAGACTCTACTGCAGCCATTTTAGCTTTTACATTAAATCTATTTGCTGTTACTGAATTTATCTCACCATTATGTGCAATAGTTCTAAAAGGTTGTGCTAGTTTCCACTGAGGCAAGGTATTTGTCGAGAATCTTTGATGGAAAAGACAAAAAGAGATTTTAAAACTTTCAGATGCTAAATCTTTATAAAACTTTTTAATGTGTGTTGGCATTACAAGACCTTTGTAGGAGACTACGGTCGTTGAAAATGACGGAATATAAAATGTTTGATCATCTTTAAGTTTTGCTTCAATCTCTTTTCTAGAGAGATAGATTAAAGCATCGAGCCTTTCGTTGGCAACAGGAGAAGCAGGTACAACAAAAAGCTGTTTAATCATTGGTAACATACTCAATGCTTGTTCACCAAGTGCACCTTTATCAATAGGTACTTCTCTTGTGTAGATGATTTTCAAATCATTATTTTCGCACACAGAGTTAATAACAGAAAAGTCATCCTCATTTGTAGAAAAGACCATTGCTACAGCAAATTGTTCTGGTATCTCTATATCACTTTTAGCAAGCTCTTCTTCAAAAAAAGACTTTGGCATAGAGAGTAGTAAACCTGAACCGTCTCCAGTTATCCCATCTGCTGCTACCGCTCCCCTATGCATCATTCTTGACAATGATGTGATTGCATCCTCTAAGTTTTTATGTGTAGGCTTATTATCTATCGAAGCTAATAACCCAAATCCACAGTTATCTTTAAAAGAAGATAGTATATCTAAATTACATCCCATTGTATTCCTTCTTGATTTCATAGATAAGTATTTCCTATCTAGAGTATAATAATTACAGAAGGATATCTCAAAAAGCATTAAAAAAAGGTTAATTTTCTATGTAGGGCTATATCATCAATCTTAAAAAGTCAAAGGTGGGGACTGAATAGTAACTATATTGTCTCATCATAGATTAAAAACTCTTTATAGGTTCTATGGTGCTAGACATGGAACTATCAACATAAAATCCAAGATAGACTATGAGGTAGAACCAAGTGCTAAAAGTACTATTGGTAGACTTAAAGATGTCGTTCATATAGGTTTTTCATGTATAAATGATTTTAAACTTCTAAGACTTTGGCAAGACTTTATAGTATGTAAACAAACTATGGGATTGCACAACTTAAATGTCATGATGATTACCTCTGATTAACTGAAGAATGAAAATAAAGATACAAATACAATTACAACTAATAATACTAATACTAATTCGATAAAATTTACAACTTTCCTCTATACTAAAAAGCATACTCATAACTCTAATAATGTTATAATGATACTATGCAAGGCTATATAATCAATATTAACAAAGTTAAAGAAGAAGACCTTATTGTTACAATCCTCTCTGATGGAAGTTTAGAGACTCTATACCGCTTTTATGGGGCACGTCATGGCACTATAAATATCGGTTTTAAAATAGATTATGAGATAGAGCCATCCGCAAAGACTACAATTCATAGACTTAAAGATGTTATTCACATCGGTTATTCGTGGATAAATGATTATAAACTACTAAGATGTTGGCAAGACTTTATAGGACTTTTTTATAAACACCTCAAAGATGCCGAAGAACTTGGCTCTTTTTACTTTGAACTTTTTGAGAATGCTCAAGCACAATGGAATAAACAAAATCCTAAAAGAGTAGCTATAGAAGCTTATGTAAAACTCTTAGAATATGAAGGGCGTCTACATAAAGAGCATTACTGTTTTTTATGTTCTAAAGAGATAGAGGGTGATATCTCAATTATACGAGCCTTTTTACCTACACACTATAACTGTACACATACTTACGGTATCAAACGCTCTGCCTTAGATGAACTATATACGAATAAATCAAGCCTTTTTTTAAGTGATAAAGAGGTCGATAGACTTTGGAGTGTTTTGCTCGATGGTCTATAATGGTTCTACTTTTAAAAGACTTATATAACGAGAAGTACATAGAACTTCTTTGTCAAAAGATAAGTCATGTATACCCAGATTTTAAATCTATAGCATTTAAAAAAGCTATTTTTAATACACAATGGAGAGAGTATGAACTAAAGGAGAGGATGCATCATATAAGTACTACTCTTGGGGAGTACCTACCCAAGTTTTACTCTGAAGTTATTAATATTCTTTGTTTAATTTTTACTAATATGAACACAAATCATAGGATTGAAAATATGATATTTCAGGATTTTGTTGAAGTTTACGGTTTAAACTCGTTTGATACTTCGATGAAAGCACTTGAAGTATTTACAGTTAACTCTTCTTCTGAATTTGCGATTAGACAGTTTCTCCTAAAGTATGAAAAGAAAACTATGCGACAGATGCTTCTGTGGACTATTTGTGAAAATGAGTATGTCAGACGTCTAGCCTCTGAAGGATGTCGTCCTCGTCTCCCATGGGCAATTTCACTTCCTGCATTTAAGAGTAATCCTGCATCTGTTTTAAAGCTCTTAGATCTATTAAAGGACGATAGCAGTGCTTATGTCCGCAAAAGTGTAGCGAATAACCTCAATGACATCTCAAAAGATAATCCCCAACTAATAAAAGAGCTTACAAAAAAATGGTTAGGCTTTAGTAAAGAGAGAGATACACTTTTAAAACATGCATGCAGAACACTGCTTAAATCGAGTGACAGTGAAGTTTTAGCACTCTTTGGTTTTACTCAACCTACAAACATCTTTTTAGAGAACTTTATCCATACTACAAGTCTGAGAATGGGTAAAGAGTTAGAGTTTTCTTTTGATATTGTAAGTCCAGTTGCACTTGGTAAACTTCGAATAGAATTTGTGATAGGGTTTTTACGAAAAAATGACAAGCATAATAAAAAAGTATTTAAAATTGCAGAAGGTACCTATTGTAAAATGAATAAAACAGTCTCTAAAACTTACTCATTTAGACCTATTAGTACTAGAGCTTATTACAGGGGAGAACAAAAGCTCTCTATCCTTATAAATGGTGTAGTCTTTAAAGAGGTTTCTTTTACACTAGACTAGTTAAGAGGAGCAAGAAAGCCCTATGTTTTTATACTCTTCTGGTGTATCACCCGCAAAGTGTTCAAACTCTGGTAATTCATCATAAGGGTGTGCTGCCAGATATAAGAGCTGTTCTACCCTTGAAAAGTCACCATCTTCAGCCAAGACTATAGCCTCTTGAATCATATAATTTTTTAAGACATATTTTGGGTTTTCTTGTAACATCATCTGTGTACGTATGTTATGTGTAATCTCTTCAAACTCAAGTCTTTTATCATAAAGTGATAACCACTTGTCTATCACTACAGGGTCCATAGCAATGTCATATAAATCTTCTCTATTTCCATCGTAATGACTTAAAGTTCTAAAGAAAAGAGTATGATCAACAAAGGCATCATGTAGAGCTACAATAAGATCCTCTACAAGTTGAGCATCACTATCTAATTTTTGAGTGAGACCTAATTTAGTACGCATAACATCTATGTAAGCATTTGGATACAAAGTAGCACCGTATTCTTCTAGTTTTTTATCCATCTTATCTTTTGGAATGATTGGTGAAAGTGCTTTGGCAAGCATTGTAAGGTTCCAGTATGCAACATTAGGCTGTTCTGAATAACTATAACGACCAACTGTGTCTGAGCAATTACAGATATAACCAAAATTAAAGTCATCCATCATAGCAAAAGGACCATAGTCAATTGTAAGACCAGCAATAGACATGTTATCTGTGTTCATCACACCATGGTTAAAACCTATTCCCTGCCACTGTGCTATAAGTATTGCAGTTTTATCAACAACTTCACAAAACATCTTTAAGAGACGATCTTCATCACCTTGTAAATGTGCAAAAGACTCTTCTATTACATATTCTGCAAGTGCATGTAGCTTGTCATATGCCCGGTTATAGTAAAAGTACTCAAATGTTCCAAAACGCACCCAACTTGTAGACATACGCATTACAATAGCTGCATTTTCTATATTGTTACGAATTATTTTTGTTTTAGAACCGATGATGCCAAGTGCTCTTGTTGTGGCGATGCCAAGATGGAACATCGACTCACTCATTAGGTACTCACGAATTGATGAGCGAATAGCAGCTCTTCCATCAGCTGAGCGAGAGTAAAGTGTTTCCCCTGCCCCTTTGGTCTGTAAGTTCCAACCATTAAGAGTTCCAAGGTTATTTACTCTTCCATCACCTAACCATGGGTTATAGTGTCCAAACTGGTGTCCAGCATAACACATAGCAAAAGGAGATGCACCAGTAGGGATAAAAGTACCATTAAGCAGTGAAACTAAAAGAGGATCAGAAGCACTTCCTTCATCAAGTTCTAGCAGGCTTGCTGCCGCTGGATTAAAGCTTATAAGGTAAGGTTCTTCAAGTGGATCACTCTTAGTTAAGTTGTAAAACTCCTCATCAAGTGTTAGATAAGGAGTTTGTAATATCATATTCTCTATATTCATAACAAAATTTTACATTGATACTTTTAAATCATAGCTTGTTTTATCTAGTAGTTTTTACTTCTTTGAAAAGACTAAGAAGATTTCCTCCCTACAAGTGAAGCCACCATTGTATATTCACCACTTAAGTTTATATCTCTTCGTTCTTCATAGTATATAATATCAAGTCCTATAAAGGAGTGTAGAAGCTCATTCTTTCTCAAAAGAAACTCAGGGTTTACAGGCTGAATGAAATCACCATGTGCTATGATAAATGTCTCAAAAATCACAAGACCACCTTCACGAAGTGCCTCTTTTATCTGAGGCATTAAGCGCCGTGAGAGAAAATTGATGTTGACGATAAGGTCATACTTGTTTATCTCTAAGTTATATGTATCTAAATCAACCTCAAACTTCTTGATACTTTTTGTATCTTTAATCTCTGAGAGTGCATAATCACTAATGTCAACAGCATCAACTAAAAATCCATTTTCTGCTATAAAGTGAGTGTTTCGTCCTGTTCCACATGCGATATCTAAAGCTTCACCAACTTGAGCCTCATTAATATACTTTTGTAGTAGTGGCTCTACATTATGTCGCATTGGTTTTTCAACATGGCGTTTGTTCCAACGTTCTTTATCTTCTATCATTGTTTATCCTCTTGCTTTCTAAGGTAATGCTTATTTTCTTCCTTAATTATATAACAATCTCCCTCATTTCCTATTATTTTTCATAGAATTAGCATTTTGAGCTAAATTTTTTTATATAAAACACCTAGGAAAATATGTAAATATAACACACTTAGTTTATGCAAATTTAAGACTTAATTAAAAACAAAAAGCTAACCATTAAAAATGATATTCAAACAAATATTAGAAACATCCTACAAAAAATATCTCTACAAAAGAAAACATTGTACTTGCAGGTGAGGAAATAGACTTACCAAGACAACTTGAAAGGACTGATAGGAGAAGGTACTTGGTTATTTACTTTTTATCAATCCACACGAAATTTTGACACTACAAGCAAAACAAAAATTACTGTGTTATTACTTTGAAGTTCAAAATTTTCAACTTCAACTAAAGTATGAACTAGGAATACTCTTAAACAAAGGGTTAACTCAACCTACTTCTATATGTTTCATATTCAAACTCTTTAACAACTTCTATAGTGCCATCTAATCGTTTTAGAACTAAGGATGGAAGTTTTATACCATTAAATGTAGTATTTTTCACAAATGTATAATGTATTTGATCTTCAAAGATTAGCTTATCCCCTACTTTTAAAGGTTCATCAAAAGAATAATCTCCCATAATGTCACCGGCGAGACAAGTGTTTCCACCTAAGCGATAGGTGTATTTTTTCTCGTTTGTAACTCCAGCATTTCTTACTTCTGCTCGATAAGGCATAGCTAAAGTATCTGGCATATGTGCTTCTGCTGAAGTATCAAGAATGGCGATATTCATTCCATTCTCAAAAATATCTAAAACAGTAGATACTAAATAGCCACTTTCCCAGCCAACTGCTTCACCTGGTTCTAAATAGATATCTATTTGGTATTTCAAATGAAACTCTTTGATTATACAAACTAATCTCTCTATATCATAACCTTTTTTAGTTATGTGATGCCCCCCACCAAAATTTATATATTTTAAATTTTTAAAATATATACTAAAATCTCTTTCAAAAGCAAATAATACTTCTTCTAAGGCATCAACACCTTGTTCACATAAGGCATGAAAGTTAAGTCCATCTAAGCTACTTAAGGTACTTTCATCGATATTTTTGAGTGTTGTACCTAAACGAGAGTAGAGTCCACAAGGGTTGTAAATATCTTTTGGAGAGGCTGACACTTCAGGGTTTATCCGTAAAGAAGTATGAATATTTGGATTAATTTTTTTGGCTTTTAAAAGAAATTTGTTTAATTGGTTCGGAGAATTAAATACTATATGATTTGAGATTTTCGCTATCTCCTCAATCTCTTCTTCTTTAAATGCAGGTGAATATGTGTGGATTTCTGCTTGTGCATTATGGCAATTAAACTCTTCTTTTGCGAGTCTGGCCTCATATAAACCACTTGCCGTACAACCCTTAAGATACTTAGAAACTAAAGAAAATGTAGAAAACATTGCAAAACCCTTTAGTGCTAAAATTATTTTAGCACCACTGCGTTTTTGGATATCATCAAGTATTTTAAGGTTATTTTCTAATAATCTCTCATCACAAAGATAATATGGTGTTCTTATATTTTCCATGACTCAGGAGTGGTTCTTTAGATAAGTTTCTTTTATACTTATACAAACACTTTTAAAGTGTACAACATCTAGACCTATCTCAGAGACTATTTCAGCAGCTTCATTGATAGAGTCTTCTGTGAAAATACTTGATACATTTACTGCCGTTCGTACAGCATCAAGAATATCTATATAGTGACTTATTATTGGTGATACACCATGTTCGAAGTCTAAACCCTTAAGTATATCAACATACAGTTGATCTAAATGCCAGTGTTCAAATAAAAGACCACTTATATAGTATGAAGATGTACCAAAAAGAGAGTTTTCATATACTGAAATATTTACTGCATTTTTAATTCCATTAATAAACTCTTTTATAGTCGTCTCATGTACTACTTCTTGTGCGACTACAAGTTTTCCAGACTCCATTATTAACGCAAGTGGAGTTAAAATCTGGGCATCGTGTAAATCAACTTTTGAATACCATTTATTCATAAGAATACACTGCATATGAGATATATCGTTAAACTTAGTATTCGAGAGTCTATATGGTCTTAAATTTGCTACTATCGAGAATTCTATTGAATAATACACTATGAAACCATACATTGCATGTATCCCACAAAGATTAATCGCTTGAGAAATAGAAGTAATTTGTTCGGGAAAACAATACAAGGGAGAATTAATCATCTTGAGTATATTTAGAGAGAGCACAGCATCTCTCTCTATAGCTTCTACTAATATGATGATATTCACATTTTCAGCTCCATCTTCGAACATTTTTCTAATCATCTGTGTAGTATCTAGAAGTGGTGCTAAAGCATTTATATGGTTAACTATACTTCTAGAATTCATATTAAACCTCTAACTCTTTTAATTTCCAAGGTAAACCTTGACTCACTAACTCTTGCATAAATGGATCAGGGTCAAACTCTTCCATATTAAAGACACCCAAACCGCTCCACTTACCTTCTAACATGAGTTTTGCACCTATCATTGCCGGAACTCCTGTTGTGTATGATATTGCTTGAGAGTTGACTTCTTTATAACATTTTTGATGATCACTTACTTGGTAGATATAAATGCGCTTGCGTTTACCATTTTTCATCCCAGTTACTACTACACCAATATTTGTCTTACCCTTAGTACGTTTACCAAGAGTTGATGGATTTGGAAGCAGTGTTTTAAGTAGTTCAATAGGTATAATCTTCTGTCCCTTATGCTCTACCTCTTTAATACCAAGCATTCCAATATTTTTAAGTACATGCATATGGTCTAGGTATGCTTTTGTAAAAGTCATATAAAACTTAATCTGCTTTAAGCCTTTGATATTTTTAGTAAGTGATTCCATCTCTTCATGGTACATGAGATATGAATCTCTCTTCCCTATCTCAGGATAGTCCCAAACTTTTTTCATCTGTAAAGGTTCTGTTTCAAACCAACGTCCACCATCCCAGTAACGCCCTTTTGCTGAAACCTCACGTAAGTTTATCTCAGGATTAAAGTTTGTTGCGAAAATATAACCATTATTTCCATCATTACAATCATAAATATCTATGGTATCAATGGTATCAAAGTAATGTTTTTGAGCAAATGCACAAAACACATTTGTAACACCAGGATCAAATCCAGAGCCTAAGAGTCCCATTATTCCGGCTTCTTTGAACTTCTCATCCCTAGCCCACTGTAATTTATACTCAAACTTTGCCTCATCCGGATGCTCATAGTTTGCAGTGTCAAGATACGGTGTTTTAGTAGCTATACATGCATCCATAATAGTTAAATCCTGATATGGGAGTGCTACATTGATAACGATATCAGCATCTATTTTCTCTATAAGTTTAATAACATCACCTGTAATATCAGCATCAAGTTGTGTAACAAATATCTCTGCATCAGGTAGTTCTTTTTTTATGTTTATACAAGATTCAATATTTCTACTTGCTAAAACTATTCTACCAAATACTCCTGCATTTTGAACACATTTATGTACTACAACACGACCAACTCCACCTGCACCAATTATTAATGTTGTTTTCATATTAAAAATTTCACCTATGTATAAATATGCACTAATTTCTCCACTTAAATAAGAAATTTGTTTTAGATACAAAAATCGAACAATGTATCTTCTGTTAGGTAAATTGTAGCAGAATTTTTCATTATTTTATAGTTTATATTATTGTCTGCACCCCATATGTTCCTTCCTGAGAAGAAAACTCTGTATGTAAAGGTGCATTGGGTGTAGCAAAAAAGCACAATCTTCTATTTTGTAAGTGTATCGCAAAACAGCTAATACAAAATTATCACCAACAAATGATTATGGTGCATAATCTGAGAGATTAAACAAACCACCTAAATAATATGTTCTTGCTTACCTTGTAGCATTATCTAGTTTATATGTATTTCCATATTTTCCGTAAAATGTAATGTTCTTTGCATAACTAAGAGATGAAAGTAAAACAATAGCTAAATTCTATAGGT